>NZ_CP040813.1:715000-1015000 GCF_009498295.1 Oceanihabitans sp. IOP_32
AAATGCTGCACGATGGCTCCATTTTAGATTATCTATTTAACAACCAATCCAAACCCATCAGATTGCTCTACTCTACAGCAACTTCATTAGCGCTTATGCTTTTGTCTTTTAGTGGCTTTTGGTTATGGTTGAAACCAAAGCAAATCAAAAATTTAAAACAATAAAAGGAATTTATTATGCTCTTAAACAGATTTTAGCCCATTATATTAATCTGTATAATTGTTTAAAAGCTAATAATAAGTTCAAAAAAAAATCTTAAATACCTGTTAAGACGTATATTTAGAGGCTAAATTGTTGTATTTTTATACTTCAATGAAAAAAGAAAACATAAACAGAACAGGATTTAAATTCACACCTTATTCTGCGCCTTCGCAAACCCCTTTCGAAAAACTATTTGATGTTTTTAAAGAACTTATAGTACACACTTCTGGCGATTTCGACGAGGCTATAGATTGGTTACGTGAATTAGACAAAGAATACGAGTTAACCACTCCAGACTATACCATAGAGGACTTTATTGAAGACCTCAAAGCTAAGGGTTACATTCGCGAAGAAATTAGACCAGACGGTAAAAAAGGCAACGCCATAACAGCAAAAACCGAACGCGTGATTAGGCAATCTGCCTTAGATCAAATCTTCGGTAATATTAAACGCAGTGGTTCCGGTAATCACAGAAGTAAGGGCGTGGGCATTGGCGACGAGCACACTGGCGATTTTAGAAACTATCAATTTGGAGACGATTTAGATAAAGTATCCATGACCGAAAGTTTACGCAATGCACAAATAAATCACGGTCTTAATAGCTTTAATTTAACCGAAGACGATTTGGTTGTTGAAGAAACCACCCACAAATCACAAATGAGTACGGTGCTCATGATTGATATTAGCCACAGCATGATTTTATACGGTGAAGACCGCATTACACCGGCTAAAAAAGTGGCCATGGCACTAGCCGAATTAATTACCACACGATACCCCAAAGACACCTTAGATATTTTGGTTTTTGGAAACGATGCTTGGTCTATAAAAATTAAAGATTTACCCTATTTAAACGTAGGACCATATCATACCAATACCGTTGCAGGCTTGCAATTAGCGATGGATTTATTGCGAAGAAAACGCAATACCAATAAACAAATTTTCATGATAACCGATGGCAAACCCAGTTGTTTGCGCATGCCAGACGGCACTTATTATAAAGATAGTAATGGCTTAAACCCCTACATTACCAATAAATGCTATGCACAAGCTCAACAAGCTAGAAAACTGCACATCCCTATAACCACCTTTATGATTGCTCACGACCCCTATTTAATGCAATTTGTAGAGGCCTTTACAAAAGCAAACCAGGGGAAAGCATTTTATACAGGCTTAAAAGGATTAGGCGAAATGATTTTTGAAGATTACGAAACCAACAGAAAAAAAAGAATTAAAGGATAATGAATATAGAAACCATAAATACTTTAGGTGCTTTAAAAAAAGCAGGATACAAAAGCCAATCGATTAAAGATGAATTACGCACCAATTTAATTGAAAAAATAAAGCATAAAACCACCGTTTTTGAAGGCGTACATGGTTATGAAAACACGGTAATTCCAGAATTAGAGCGCGCCATATTATCACGCCATAACATTAATTTTTTAGGCTTACGCGGACAAGCAAAAACGCGTTTAGCGCGTTTAATGTTAAATCTTTTAGACGAATATATTCCGGTTGTTGAAGGTTCTGAAATTAATGACGACCCTTTGCAACCCATCTCACGTTACGCCATCCAACTCATTAAAGAGAAAGGCGATGACACCCCTATTTACTGGATGCATAGAAGCGAACGTTACGCCGAAAAACTAGCCACTCCAGATGTCACCGTTGCCGATATTATTGGCGATGTAGATCCCATAAAAGCAGCCAATTTAAAATTGAGCTATGCCGACGATAGAGTTATTCACTACGGCATGATTCCGCGTGCCAATCGCTGTATTTTTGTAATTAACGAACTGCCAGATTTACAAGCCAGAATACAAGTCGCCCTATTTAATATTTTACAAGAAGGCGATATACAAATTAGAGGTTTTAAATTGCGTTTACCTTTAGAAATACAGTTTATATTTACCGCAAACCCCGAAGATTATACCAACCGCGGAAGCATAGTAACCCCCTTAAAAGACAGAATTGGTTCTCAAATTTTAACACATTATCCAACCGATATTGAGACCGCAAAAACAATTACCACTCAAGAAGCCAAATCTGATGCACGCCAAAAAGAAACCATTCACGTGCCAGAACTAGCCAAAGATTTGTTAGAGCAAATTGTATTCGAAGCCCGTGAAAGCGATTTTATTGACGAAAAAAGTGGCGTGAGCGCACGATTAAGCATAACCGCTTTCGAAAACTTATTAAGCACTGCCGAATTAAGGTCTTTAAAAGCAGGCGATGAACATACCACCATTAGATTGTCTGACTTTATAGGCATTATCCCCGCCATTACAGGAAAGGTAGAATTGGTTTATGAAGGCGAACAAGAAGGCGCCGCACAAGTGGCATATAATTTAATAGGAGACGCCGTAAAAAGGTTATTCCCAGAGTTTTTCCCTAAAATCGAGAAGCTTAAAAAGCAAGACGAAGAAAGTCCGTACGACGATATTGTGTCTTGGTTTTTTAACAACTCAGACGGTTTCGAACTATTAGACGATTTAAGAGACAAAGAATATAAAAACCTGCTAGACGCTGTAACCCCTTTAGACGATTTATTAGGCAAGCACCAACCCAAATTATCAAAACAAGAAAGCTATTTTGTAAAAGAATTTGTGCTTTGGGCCTTAGTAGAATACAAGCAATTAAGCAAATATAGATTTAGTGAAGGCATTCAGTTTAAAGACCCTTATGGCAGTTTTATAAGTGGGATTTAGGATGCGATTGTTGTGTTGATTAAGTTTTATTTGAAATAAAAGTTGAGGTTTTTTATACTACAATAAAAAACCTCAACATACTTATACATAAATTACATACTATTATTTATGAAGATTACAAACCGTTAATATAGTATGGTATGAATTTGCTCGCTTGGTTTTTCTCTTGGCAAAAGTGCTTCCCATTTTCTAATAGGTTGGTTTGTTTTATATATTAGTGGTTTAAATGTAGACATACACACGTTGTGAACACGCTCTGAAAAACCATTTGCGCAGTCAACCACATTCGTTTTTTCAATGCAAAAGCCAAGGCTGAAAAAAACAAAAGAGCTATTTTAGCCAACCTGTCTGTCGAACAGGTAAACGCATAC
This sequence comes from Oceanihabitans sp. IOP_32, assembly GCF_009498295.1. Lineage (NCBI taxonomy): Bacteria > Pseudomonadati > Bacteroidota > Flavobacteriia > Flavobacteriales > Flavobacteriaceae > Oceanihabitans > Oceanihabitans sp. IOP_32. The sequence goes on from NZ_CP040813.1 coordinate 718,278, forward strand.
TAAAAAAGAAAACAAAAGAACTAAACCAAATATGTTAGAAGACCAAAAAAGGATATTAGAAACACAACTTTGGGGAATAGCCAACCTACTAAGAGGAAAGATAAGTGCAGACGACTACCGAGACTACATTCTCGGTTTTATCTTTTATAAATACCTTAGTGAAAAACAATATCTATATGCCAACGAACTACTTGAAGGCGAAGCCGTAACCGATTATAAAGCGGTAACCGATACAGAAACCCTTAATGCTATTAAAGAGGAATCCCTATTAAAATTGGGCTATTTCCTGAAGCCCAAAGAATTGTTTTCTGAATTGGCTAAAAAAGGAAATGCCGATATCGAAAGCGAAAGCAACTACATTATTGAGGACTTGCAAGCGGTAATGAACCACATTGAGCAGAGCACAATGGGAACGGAATCTGAAGAAGATTTCAACGCCTTATTTGAGGATTTAGATTTAACTTCCACAAAAATTGGTAGAACTGTAGGCGCGAGAAACGAGGTTATCGTAAAAATATTAAACCATCTTGATAAAATAGACTTCAAATTACAAGATATAGATGCTGATGTTCTCGGAGACGCCTACGAGTATTTAATTGCAAAATTTGCCGCAGGAGCAGGAAAATCGGCAGGAGAATTTTATACGCCACAACAAGTTTCTAAAATATTAGCCAAAATTGTAACCACAGGAAAAACCAAACTAAAATCGGTATACGACCCTACCTGCGGGTCGGGCTCGCTATTGCTTCGTGTGGCGCGTGAAGTAGAAGATGTTGGGGAGTTTTACGGCCAAGAACTCAACCGAACCACGTACAACCTGGCTCGAATGAATATGATATTGCACGATGTGCATTTTAGAAACTTTAGTATTGAGCAGGAAGACACCTTAGAAAATCCGCAACACCTTGAAAAACGCTTTGAGGCAGTAGTTGCCAATCCGCCGTTTTCGGCACATTGGAAAAGCGACAAAAACCCATTGAACAATACCGACGAGCGCTTTAGCCAATATGGACGATTAGCACCCAAAACAAAAGCCGACTATGCATTTATCACGCATATGATTTACCAGTTGGCAGACAACGGCATAATGGCAACCGTAGTGCCACACGGAGTGCTTTTTAGAGGAGCCGCAGAAGGCACGATTCGAGAATATTTAATAAAAGAACTCAATTATTTAGATGCCGTGATTGGTTTGCCAGCCAATATTTTTTACGGCACGTCCATCCCCACCTGTATTTTGGTCTTCAAAAAATGTAGAGAAGTAGATGATAATATTGTATTTATTGATGCCAGCGGAGACGACCATTTCATTAAAAACGGCAATCAAAACGAATTGCGTGATGAAGATGTAGAGAACATTATTAACACCTACCGAAACCGAGAAACAAAAGAGAAATACAGCTATGTGGCCAGCTTAGAAGAAATTGCCGAAAACGACTATAATCTCAATATCCCTCGTTATGTAGACACCTTTGAAGAAGAAGAACCCATAGACTTAACGGAAGTTTCCGAACGATTGGTAGGGTACGACAATGGCCTTAAAGAAGTAAATAAGGAAATAGCAGGTTTTTGTGACGAATTAGGCATTGTTCCCCCTTTTAAAGTTGAAGAAAATGGAGAATAACATTGCACCAGAATTGAGGTTTCCGGAGTTTGAGGGAGAATGGGAGGAAAAGAAATTGGGGGATATTGCTGAAATATCTTCAGGTGGGACACCAAAAAGAACACAAATGTCTTATTGGAATGGCATTATTCCTTGGGTTAGCACCGGTCTTATTAATTATAATCTAATACTTGAAACAGACGAGTATATCACGTATGATGGTTTAATTAATTCATCTGCAAAACTTTTTCCCAAAGGAACAATTTTGATGGCTATGTATGGTCAAGGAAAAACTAGAGGAAAAGTAAGTATTCTAGGCATAGAAGCTTCAACAAATCAAGCTTGTGCAGCTTTACAGTTGAAAAATAGTTTATCAATAAATTTTGTTTATAGCCATTTAGCAAAAGACTACAATAGAATCAGAAATATTGCAAACGATGGTGGCCAGCAAAATCTAAGTTTAGGTTTAATTAAGTCTCTCAAAATCTTCATTCCCTCCCTCTCCGAACAAACCAAAATCGCGACTTTCCTCACCACAGTTGACCAACGCATCAATCTTTTAGAAAAAAAGAAAACCCATTTAGAGCAATACAAAAAAGGGGTGATGCAAAAACTTTTTCCGCCAAAGGGCGAACAGACTCCAGAAATCCGCTTTAAAAAAGAAGATGGCACGGATTATCCAGCTTGGGAGGAGAAAAAAATCAAAGAATTATTCAGTTTTAAGCAAGGTGTTCAATGTGGTATTGAGAAACAAAGCTTAATAAAAAATGATGGTCAAATAAGATTTATAAGAATTGTTGATTTAACAAAAAATGATGAGCCAATTAGATATATTGACGACCCAGGAAAAGAACATCGAATTTATAATAATGATTTATTTATGGTCAGATATGGTAATGCAGGGCTAATTGGCTACAACTATCAAGGAGTAATTGCAAATAATTTATTCAAAATATTACCAATAAATGAAAACCTAATTGATAATCAATTCTATTTTTTTGTTTTTACCATTATGCAAAGGAAGTTGGAGGCTTTAGCAAGTTCTTCAACAATGCCTGCATTAAATTTTAAATCATTAGAGGGTTTAAAACTACCTTTTCCAACGAAAAAAGAACAACAAAAAATAGCCGCATTCCTTTCTGCCATCGATAAAAAAATAGAAAGGACGCAAGAACAGATTGTGGGAATGCAGGAATGGAAAAAGGGGTTATTACAAAAAATGTTTGTATAAAATGAAGAATAAATTACCCAATAGAAAATCCATACGATTAAAAGGCTACGATTATTCGCAGGCAGGGTTGTATTTTGTGACCATTTGTACGCAAAACCGCGCCCATTTATTCGGTAACATTAAAAATGGTGAAATGATATTGAATGATGCAGGTAAAATGGTCGAAACCGAATGGATGAAATTAACCGATCGATATAAAAATATACAATTACACGAATACGTGGTAATGCCCAACCATTTCCACGCCATATTTCAAATCGTAGGGGCGACCCTCGTGGTCGACCCTGATAACGGGCAACCACAAGGGATTGCCCCGACGCCGGGGATTGCCCCGACGGAAGGGATTGCCCCAACGCCGGGGATTGCCCCGACGGGAAAAAGATTGGGCGATATGGTTGGGGCATTCAAATCCATCACGACGGTAAATTATATCCGCCATATAAAAACCAACGATTGGCCGCGTTTTTATGGTAAATTATGGCAACGTAATTATTGGGAACACATCATTCGAAATGAATTCGCATATAATCGTATCTCACAATACATTATTAACAATCCTGTAAAATGGGAAAAGGATAAATTGAATAATGGTCGTGGTAATACGGTAATGGAACCATCTGCCGATTATGGAAATGAAAATTGGAACAACTATTTATGACTACACAGCCAGAACAAATATTAGAAAACAACCTAGTTGCTCAATTACAAAAATTGGGTTACAAAAAAGTGGTTATCAAGAATGAAAGCGACCTTTTAGATAATCTAAAACGTCAATTAGAAATTCATAATAAAACTATTCTTTCAGATAGTGATTTTAAGCAAATACTTAACTACATCAACAAAGGCAATGTATTTGAACGTGCAAAAATTTTGCGAGACCGTGTTCCCTATACCAACGACCAAGGCGAACATAAAACCATTGAGCTAATCAATCAAATACATTGGTGCCAAAACGAATTTCAAGTTACCCAACAAGTAGAAATGGAAGGCGCCTACAAAAATAGATACGATGTAACCATTTTAATAAACGGCTTACCGTTGGTTCAAATTGAGCTAAAAAGAAGAGGTTTAGAACTAAAGGAGGCCTTTAACCAAACCAACCGTTACGAACGCCATTCTTACGGAGCAGGACAAGGTTTATTTCAATTTATACAAATCTTCGTCATTAGCAATGGCGTCAATACAAAATACTACGCCAACAGCCCATTAAAGGCTCGATCGTTTAAACAAACCTTTTACTGGAGTGATGTTGAGAACAAACTTAACACACAATTATCCACTTTTGCCGATATATTTTTAGAGCCTTGCCATATTTCGAAAATGATTTGTAAATATGTGGTGCTTAACGAATCGCAAAAAATATTGATGGTGCTTCGCCCCTACCAATTTTATGCAGTAGAAGCTATTATTGAGCGCGTGAAGAATACAACAGACTATGGTTATGTATGGCACACCACAGGTTCAGGCAAAACCTTGACTTCTTTTAAAGCAGCACAAATATTAACCAATTTGCCACAAGTGCACAAGGTGGTTTTTGTGGTGGACCGTAGAGATTTAGATTATCAAACCACCAAAGAGTTTAACGCCTTTAGCAAAGGAAGTATCGACGGTACAAACAACACCAATACTTTGGTAAAACAAATGGTTGGCGATAACAAACTTATAGTAACTACCATTCAAAAACTGAATACCGCAATAAGCAAAAAAAGGTATTTAAGCAGAATGGAGACATTAAAAGACGAACGTATTGTTTTCATTTTTGATGAATGCCACCGTTCTCAATTTGGGAAAACACACGAAACCATTAAAAGGTTCTTTAGCAATTGTCAAATGTTCGGTTTTACAGGCACGCCAATTTTTGAAGCCAATGCAGGAAAAAATGAGTATGGTAAGCGAACAACGACCATGCTTTTCGATAAAATTTTGCACAAATATGTGATTACAGATGCCATAAGAGATGAAAACGTATTAAAATTTTCAATCGAATACATCAGTACTTTCAAGAAGAAAGACCATATTTTAGATATAGACGTAGAAGCTATTGATGAAGCAGAAGTTATGAACGCGCCAGAGCGTTTAAATAACATTGTGGATTATATTATAACCAATCATAAACGCAAGACACATAGCAGAGAGTTTACAGGCATATTTGCGGTTTCTAATATTGACACTTTAATTGAGTATTACCAATTATTTCATCAGAAAAAGAAAAAAGGAGAACATAATTTGCGAATAGCCACCATATTTTCATATCAATCTAATGAAGATGATAAAGAGGCCATTGGAGATACATTTATTGACGATGAATTTTTAAATAATGACGCATACAGTATTGCGGCCGAACCACAAACAAAATACCTTTCTGTTGAACAGGCAGGTGGCAACCAACATTCACGAGAATATTTGGAAGACTTTATAGTTCATTACAACAAACAGTTTAGTACAAATTTTACAACTAAAGATAGTAAGAGTTTTTACAACTATTACAACGACGTTGCAAAGCGGGTTAAACACAAACAAATAGATGTTTTGTTAGTTGTAAATATGTTTTTAACAGGTTTTGATAGCAAAGCACTAAACACACTTTACGTAGATAAAAATTTACGCTATCACGGTTTAATACAAGCCTATTCGCGAACCAATAGAATTTTGAATGAGTTAAAATCGCAAGGAAATATTGTATGTTTCAGGAATTTGAAAGGAGCGACAGATGAAGCCATTTCGCTTTTTTCAAATATCAATGCGAAAGATGAAATCATAATGCAACCTTATGAAGAATATGTTGCAAAATTTAATCAGGCATTTATCGCATTGTTACAAATAGCACCTACTGTAAATAGCGTGAATGACCTTCCAAGTGAAGAGGAAGAGTTGGAGTTCATCAAAGCGTTTAGGGAGTTAATGCGATTAAAAAACGTATTAGCAACTTTTACTGAATTTGATTTTGTGGACTTAACGATGGACGAACAGCATTTTGAAGATTACAAGTCCAAATATCTAGACCTTTACGACAAAGCAAAATCGGCTCAAGCAAAAGAGAAAGTATCCATTCTTCAAGATGTCGATTTTGAATTGGAATTGATACACAGAGATGAAATCAATGTCGCTTATATTTTGAAACTCTTAGCAAAACTTAAAGATGCTAATGTTGAAGAACAAGAACAACAGAAAAAGGCAATTTTAGAATTAATGTCGGGAGACACGCAGATGCGCAGCAAACGTGAACTGATTGAACGATTCATTCAAGAAAATTTACCGCAAATTGATGATTCTGAAGATATTCCAGATGAGTTTGCCAATTATTGGAGTAAAGAAAGAATTGCTGCAATTGAAAATTTGAGCGAGGAAGAAAATTTGGATGCTGAAAAACTACAAGAGGTTATCGGGAATTATTTGTTTACCGAAAAGAAGCCATTACGAGACGAAATAATTGGGATGTTGAAAGACCGACCAAGTTTGAAAGACCGAAAAACAATAGCTGAACGAGTGACAGAAAAAATAGTTGGATTTGTAGAAACATTTATCAGTGGAATTACAAGACCATAATGAAATGCCAACGCTAAAAAGTCCTACCCCCTAACCGTCTGGCAAGTGGGTTTGCAATTCGGATTAGCCAACGCTAGGCCAAAAATTACAAAAGCGTATGTCTGTTGCCAATTCTAGCAAGTTTTCCGAAAAAAAAATAGTGTACAAAAACATGTAAAACCTATATATTATGAGCTTTACAAGAGGTATAGGCGTATATACAAAGATTGTCGTTTATTTGATTTGACCTCATTTAAATTTATAAGCATTAAAATTTGGCTGGCGAGTATTCCTGAATTTGACTTTATAAATCTTAAACAAACGTAAGGCTCTTCTAAAACATTTTATATAAATTCCCCTCACTTTTTTACCCTTCAGACTTCAAAAACGAATTGTTTAATCTCCATAAATTAAAGGTGGCCCCAATTAAAGTAGTTAACAATCTGAAACTAAAAAACGTACTTGCCCATTATTACAATTCTAAAAAAACAGCCTAGCTGTTATAATATTAGTTTTAGTATTTTTACACACTAAGAAAGATCTTAAAGCATGAAAAAGCAAGTATTCAAGTTTTTAACAAAGCTTAATAAAATGGTGTTACCAAGTTATTCTAAAAAACAGTTAGACTTAAGTAAAGCCACCAAATTACAACTGGCCATTTTTGGTTGGCGTGTTTATGTTACCAAAAATGCTTTAGATTAATTCCAGACTCATTTATAACACAACGCTAAGGTGTTGTGGCTTTGTATAGGGTTGCATTAGATGTTGTCGTTATGCTATACTCAGCATCTGCTTCTAAAAACACCGAATCGCCCTTGCCCATTTGTAATACCGTTTCGCTTTCTGTAATTTCTGCTTCGCCATCAATAACCATAATAATTTGGGCAGTTTTTGCTTTAGATTGGTAAATATCGGCTTTTATTAAATCTATTTTACTCAATTCAAAATCTGGTGCTGGTGTTTTATAAATTCGTTCAAGACCATCGGCCTGCACGTGTCCTCGCATCACATTTGGAATGGTTTCTTCAAAAGCAATATGTTTTAACAACTCGGGTACGTCAACATGTTTTGGTGTTAATCCGCCACGTAAAACATTATCTGAATTGGCCATAAGCTCTATATTTTGCCCTTCCAAATAAGCGTGAGGAATACCTGCGTCTTGAAAAACGGCTTCGTCTTTATTGGTTTTAACAATATTGAAAAAGTAAACCGAGTAAATGCCTTTATCTAATTCCTGCTTATCTTTTGTGGCGTCCATGGCTTTTGCTGCCCAATAATCTGGGCTCATTTTATCTAGCTTACCTTCTAAGTATAAAGGCATAATGCGCTTTGCCAATGGCGATAATATGCGATTCGTTTCTTCTACCGACTGTTCCATCACGGTTTTATATAAACCCAGATACCCTTCTTCTTTAAAAACAGGCAGCAAATGTGTTAATTCTGAAACTTCTTTTAATCGTTTTATAAGTTTTTCCTGAGACAAGAAGCCGTGTAACAGCCAAAAATCGCTTAAAGCCACCATAATTTCTGGTTTATGGTTATCGTCTTTATAGTTTCTATGTGCTGCGGTTAACGGAATACCCAAAGCGTTTTCGCGTTTAAAGCCTTTCTCGGCTTCTTTTTTAGTGGGATGTACTTGTATAGACAACATCTCGTGTACATCGAGCACTTTAAACAAAAAGGGTAAGCCTCCAAATTTATGCGCAACCTCTGCTCCCAAACTTTTAATAGGATTTGCCAAGATGTAAGCATCAAGCTCCTGTTTACCAGTGGCTGTAGTAATTACAGCAGGGGCTTTTTTATGAGCGCCTAACCAATATTCTGCATATTTTTCGCTCGTACTACCAATTCCCAATAAATCAGGAATAAAATTTGTACCACCCCATGCGTAATTTTGTATTTCTCCTTTAAGTGCAAATAATTTAGACATCTTTTTTAATATTGAGATATGTGAAACCTAATCCTATAGAGGACGCAATATAATAACAATTACGGCTTTTATTTGAATTAATACGTTTTCGAACACAAATTTAATCAAGCCTAATGGTTATGATTAAATTAATCTCTAATTAAAGGCATTGTCGAACAGCGTAATAAACCGCTTTGCTTGGCTATTTCAGCATAAGGGACTTCCTCAACGTTAAAACCTTGGTGGCGTAACCAGGTGTTTAATCGCGTGAAATTTTGTTCTGAAACAATCACATCTTCAGCAATTGAAAAAATATTGCTATTCATAGCGTACATTTCTTCTTTGGTAATTTCAAATATATTTTCTGCTCCAAAAAAATCAACTAACCATTGGTATTCACTTTCAACTAAAAAGCCATTTTTATGAAGTATGGCTTTATTTGTTCCGATGGGTTGAAAACAACAATCTAGATGCAAGGCATTCTCTTTGGGGTTAATATTAGATTTTCTTAACTCGAAAGACTTCACCGTTTTTTCTGGAAACAATTCCTGAATGGCTTTTACGGCAGCCGTATTGGTTCGCGCCGTAATATAGTTTGGATAATCGTCTCCTGAGTAGGTACCAATAAAAATATAATCGTTCCATGGCATAACATCGCCACCTTCTATATGACAGGCCTCTGGTAACACCATTCTGTTACTAGCTTCGACTTGATTCCAGATATAATTTATAGCTTTAAATTCTGCCTCTCTATCGGGTAGAATATTGGCCTTTATCATTTTATCATCGATCACAAAGGCAATATCTCTGGAAAATATTTGATTGCAATCCTTTATAAGTTCTGGCCTAAAAACTTGAACATTATATTTTTTAAAGACGGCAGCGAGAGCCTCCATTTCTTTAATCATATCCGCCTCTTTCGGATAAGTTCCAGCTTTAACATGTTCGATACTTTTAGGATCGTAACATTCCTCAACCTGCGGTGTTGGACCATTACTATCTGCTATTCCAAGGACAACGGCTCGTAGACGAGCTGTTTCATTTTTAATATTTAATTTAAGCATAAGAGAAACCTAGAAAATAAATTCTTTTTATTGATAGAATTTTCAAACAACAGCTTACCTTTTTAGTACCACATTACATACCATTATATTTTTATAAACCGATGCTGTTGTTTGGCAAAAAGCTTCATAAAAAAATGAAGCTTTAATTTTTGTACGATAATCCAGAGATTATCGTTTATCAATTGACTTAAAAGGTCTATGTGTTTTTCCAATATAAAGTTGTCTTGGTCGTCCAATGGGTTCTTTTCGCAGTCGCATTTCCCTCCATTGTGCAATCCAACCTGGCAAACGTCCTAAAGCAAACATTACGGTAAACATATCAGTAGGAATACCCATAGCTCTGTAAATGATACCAGAATAAAAATCGACATTAGGATACAGTTTTCGCTTTACAAAATAGGGATCACTTAAAGCTTCTTGTTCGAGAGATTTGGCGATTTCTAAAATAGGATCTTCTACACCCAAGTCTCCTAAGACTTCATCGGCCGATTTTTTAATAATTTTTGCACGAGGATCGAAGTTTTTGTACACGCGATGTCCAAAGCCCATTAATCTAAACGGGTCGTCCTTATCTTTAGCTTTGGCCATATATTTTTTAGTATCTCCACCATCTGCTTTTATGTCTTCAAGCATTTCTAAAACGGCCTGATTTGCGCCACCGTGTAATGGGCCCCATAACGCCGAAATACCAGCAGATAAAGAAGCAAATAAACCAGCGTGAGACGAACCAACAATTCTAACCGTAGAGGTCGAACAGTTTTGCTCATGATCGGCATGAAGAATTAATAATTTATTTAAGGCTTCGATAATAATTTTATTGTGAACAAATTCTTCATTGGGTTTTTCGAACATCATTTTTAGAAGATTGTCAACATAACCCAAGGTATTGTCGCCATAACCTAGAGGTAAGCCCTGTTTTTTACGCATGGTCCAAGCTACTAATACAGGAAATTTTCCTAATATTTTCACAATGGCATTATACATATCTTCTTCGGAATCTACATTCACAGAAGACGGATTAAAGGCTGTTAAGGCACTTGTTAAGGAAGATAAAACTCCCATAGGATGTGCAAACCTAGGGTAAGCATCAACAATTTTCTTTACATCGTCATCTACTAAAGATTGTTTACGTATGTCTGAATGGAACCGCTCTAACTGCTTATTAGTTGGTAATTCTCCAAATATGAGCAAATAAGCAACCTCCAAAAAACTAGCTTTTTCTGCCAATTCCTCTATACTGTAACCTCTATATCTTAAAATTCCTTTTTCACCATCTAAAAATGTAATTTCACTTTCACACGATCCTGTGTTTTTATATCCGGCATCTAAAGTTATATAACCACCTGTATCACTTCTTAATGATTTTATATCTAAGGCATATTCATTTTCTGTTCCAGCAATTATTGGGAGTTCATGCGTGTTACCGTTAATTTCTAACGTAGCTTTATTTGACATATATTAAATTTTATAGTTGAATTATAATTAAAAATTTATCTCCCCAATTTACAAAATATCTATCTATTTTTAGAGCTTATTGCAAATGATTTAGCTGATTTCACTATCATAAAAACTAATAATACCAAATTAGCAATGCCATGTGCCCAGAATTCGATTCTTTTTCACCCATTTTTCGGTATAACATGAAGCCATAACTCTGGCTATACTTTGATTTTAGCTCACGCCCAAATTATAGTAAAATAAAGAGTTCGTGAATCTGCGATTTCAATGTCATCTGAATAAAAAACAATTCAAATTAACCATACCACATTTCGAAACTAAATTGGTATAACTAAAAAAAAAGAGCGATTACCAACCTGTAACCGCTCCTTTTTAAATTTGTAATACTAGAATAATTAGATTTTAAATGCTTTTTCCTGAGGAAAATAGGCTACTTCGCCTAACTCTTCTTCAATGCGAAGTAATTGGTTGTATTTAGACATGCGATCGCTACGAGATGCAGAGCCTGTTTTAATTTGACCCGTATTTAACGCGACAGCTAAATCGGCAATCGTGTTATCTTCTGTCTCTCCAGAGCGATGAGACATTACCGATGTATACCCCGCGTTATGCGCCATATTAACGGCTGCGATAGTTTCGGTTAACGTACCAATTTGATTCACTTTAATAAGGATCGAATTCGCTATACCTTCTTGGATACCTCTTGACAACCGTTCTACATTGGTAACAAATAAATCGTCACCAACTAATTGTACTTTATGTCCTATTAATTGGGTTAAGTATTTCCAACCATCCCAATCGTTTTCATCCATACCATCTTCAATAGAAATAATCGGATATTTTTCAACGAGTGCCGCCAAATAATCGGCTTGTTCTTTAGAGTTTCTTAAGTCGCCTGAATCGCCTTCAAACTTCTTATAATCGTAATTTCCATCTTCATAAAATTCGGCTGCAGCACAGTCTAAAGCGATTTTAATCTCGTCTCCAAATTTATAACCCGCATTTTCAACAGCTTTCGCTATAGTTTCAAGCGCGTCTTCTGTACCACCAGGTAAGTTTGGTGCAAATCCACCTTCATCTCCAACTGCAGTACTTAAATTTCTGTCGTGTAATACTTTTTTAAGATGGTGAAAAATCTCAGTTCCCATTTGCATGGCATGCGTAAAGCTTTTAGCTTTTACCGGCACGATCATAAACTCCTGAAAAGCAATTGGGGCATCACTGTGTGAGCCTCCATTAATAATATTCATCATTGGTAAGGGCAATGTATTTCCAGACACGCCACCAACATAGCGATATAAAGGTAAACCAAGCTCGCTGGCTGCCGCTTTAGCAACTGCTAAGGACACCCCTAGAATGGCATTGGCTCCTAATTTAGATTTATTGGGTGTACCATCTAAATCTATCATAATTTTATCGATTAGATTTTGCTCGAAAACCGAAACCCCTAATAGGGCATCGGCGATATGGGTATTCACATTATTAACAGCGTTTTGTACCCCTTTTCCCATATAGGCAGAACCGCCATCACGCAATTCTACAGCTTCGTGTTCGCCAGTTGAAGCCCCCGAGGGAACTGCCGCTCTTCCTAAAATATTGTTTTCGGTAATGACATCAACTTCTACGGTTGGGTTACCCCTAGAATCAAGAATTTGCCTAGCATGGACATTTATAATAATACTCATAATTGGTTTGTTTATAATCGTTTTTAGACTATTTCAAATCTACGGTAAAATACCGTTTTAATATCAATGTTTAGGAAGAACTTAACACATTTATTCCTATAACGTTTTAGTAAAAACACCCTCAAAAATAAACCGATTCTCGAAGGCTTTGTACTTATTTTAGTTTTTTAAATTATCTATAAACTGATCGAAAAGGTATGATGAGTCATGTGGCCCAGGACTAGCTTCTGGATGGTACTGCACCGAAAAACAATTTTTATTTTTCAAAGCCAAACCCGCAACCGTGTTATCGTTTAAGTGAACATGTGTAATTTCGAAATCTGGATGCGCCTCGGCAGCATCGCGATTTACCGCAAAACCATGGTTTTGAGAGGTGATTTCGCCTTTTCCCGTTTTTAAATTTTTTACCGGATGATTTATGCCTCTATGTCCATTATGCATTTTATAGGTGGAAACGCCATTTGCCAAGGCTATAACTTGATGGCCTAAACAAATACCAAATAAAGGAAGGTCTCGCTTAATAATTTCTCTGGCTAACTCTTGAGCTTCTATAAGAGGTTCCGGATCACCAGGGCCATTAGAAAGAAAATATCCATGAGGTTTAAAGCCTTCTAAATCTTCGAAGGTAGCATTGTATGGAAATACTTTTATATACGCGTCTCGCTCAGCTAGATTTCGAAGAATATTCTTTTTAATTCCAAGGTCTAGAGCGGCGATTCTATAGCTCGCGTTTTCATTACCAAAATAATACGGCGATTTAGTAGACACCTTAGAGGACAGTTCTAAACCATCCATTTCAGGAATTTTGTTTAATTGAGCCATTAAACCATCGATATTATCTACTTCTGTAGAGATTACGGCATTCATAGCGCCATGATCTCTAATATAGCTCACCAAAGCTCTGGTATCGACATCGGAAATAGCCAGTAAATTATTGTCGTTTAAAAAATCTTCCAAAGACTTGTCTGCCGTATCCCTAGAATATTCATAACTAAAGTTTTTCACAATAAGTCCTGCTATTTTAACAGAATCAGATTCCATATCATCTTTATTGGTGCCGTAATTTCCAATGTGCGCATTTGTAGCCACCATAAGTTGCCCATAATACGAGGGATCGGTAAAAATTTCTTGATACCCAGTCATACCGGTATTAAAACAAACTTCACCAAAGGCACTGCCCTGCTTATTAGCAACGGCTTTACCGTAAAAAATAGTGCCATCTGCTAAAAGTACTATGGCTTTTTGTCTTTTTTGATATTTCATATTTACCTTAAATTCTTAGCATTCCTGATGTCGCAGAAACATATTTCACAAAATTGCATAAAAAAAAGGATAAACTAAAATAGTTTATCCTTTTGTATATAAATCGTTAAAAACATTTATACTTCTTCTTCGTTAGACTCTTGAGTTTCAACAGGAGCTTCAGTAGGCTTCGAGCCGCCTCTTCTACTTCTTCGAGTAGTTTTCTTTTCTTTTTTACCTGCAGTATAAATCTCATTAAAATCTACAAGCTCAATCATCGCCATATCGGCGTTATCACCTAATCGATTTCCTAGCTTTATAATTCTTGTATAACCGCCAGGTCTATCGGCTACTTTTGGAGCAACATCTCTAAACAATTCTGTTACAACGTCTTTTTGTCTCAACTTAGCCATAACAATTCGTCTGTTATGGGTTGTATCTTCCTTAGATTTAGTAATCATAGGTTCAATAAATTGTTGTAATGCTTTTGCTTTAGCTACAGTTGTGTTAATACGCTTGTGTTGGATTAACGAACAAGACATGTTAGCTAACATTGCTTTTCTGTGCGCAGTTTTTCTGCTTAAATGATTGAATTTTTTTCCGTGTCTCATGACATTGTTATTATCATCTTGCTACCAAATCTCTTTTTACTTTAAGAAGAGAGAGCAAAATATGATGGTTTATAATAGTTTTTGACATTCCTGTCGGTAATATTAAAGCACATAATTACGAGTTATGTTATAACATAACTCGTAAATGTTTTACTAATCTTTATCTAATTTATATTTAGATAGATCCATCCCGAAATTTAAACCTTTAACACTTACAAGCTCTTCAAGCTCGGTTAAAGACTTTTTTCCAAAGTTTCGGAATTTCATTAAGTCGTTTTTATTAAAAGACACTAAATCTCCCAAGGTATCAACTTCTGCCGCCTTCAAACAATTTAATGCACGAACCGATAGGTCCATATCAATTAATTTAGTTTTAAGCAACTGGCGCATATGAAGTGATTCTTCATCGTAAGTTTCAGTTTGAGCAATTTCATCAGCTTCCAAGGTTATACGCTCATCAGAGAAAAGCATAAAGTGATGGATTAAGGTTTTAGCTGCCTCTGTTAAAGCATCTTGAGGTGTGATAGAGCCGTCTGTAATGATTTCGAAAACTAGTTTTTCGTAATCTGTTTTTTGCTCTACACGAAAATTCTCAATGCTGTATTTCACATTTTTTATTGGCGTGTAAATAGAATCCATAAAAATGGTACCAATTGGAGCGGCACCTTTTTTATTTTCTTCAGCTGGTACATAACCGCGACCTTTTTCGACCGTGATTTCCATATTGAAGTTAACTTTAGGATCGAGGTTACAGATCACTAAATCTGTGTTTAACACTTGAAATCCTGAGATAAACTTTTGAAAATCTCCAGCCGTTATTTGCTCTTGTCCAGAAATTGAAATTGAAATTGACTCGTTATCGATGTCTTCAATTTGTCTTTTAAAACGAACTTGTTTTAAATTTAAAATAATTTCTGTAACATCTTCAACTACACCTGCAATCGCAGAAAACTCATGGTCTACACCTTCAATTTTAACTGAAGTGATTGCAAAACCTTCTAAAGAGGAAAGTAATACTCTTCTTAATGCGTTACCAACAGTTAATCCGTAACCAGGTTCTAAAGGACGAAATTCGAATTTGCCTTCAAAATCTGTCGAATCAATCATGATTACTTTGTCGGGCTTTTGAAAATTAAATACTGCCATATTGCGATTTCTATCAGGTTATTATTTAGAATATAATTCTACTATAAGTTGTTCGTTAATGTTTTCAGGAATTTGAATTCTAGCTGGCACACTAACATAAGTTCCAGATTTTGTATCATTATTCCAAGTGATCCATTCGTAAACTTGACTTGAGTTTGATAATGATCTTTCAATAGCGTCGAGTGATTTTGACTTTTCTCTAACGGCAACAACATCTCCAGCCTTCAATTGGTAAGAAGGGATATTAACAATCTCTCCATTAACGGTTATATGCCTGTGAGACACCAATTGTCTTGCACCACTTCTTGATGGTGAGATACCCATTCTGTAAACTACATTATCTAATCGCGACTCACAAAGTTGTAATAAAACTTCACCTGTAATACCACGAGATGCTGTCGCTTTTTTGAACATATTTCTGAACTGCTTTTCTAAAATTCCATAAGAATACTTAGCTTTTTGTTTTTCAGCTAATTGTATAGCATATTCAGATTTTTTTCCACGTCGTCTTGCGTTTCCGTGTTGACCTGGAGGATAATTTCTTTTTTCGAAAGATTTATCTTCTCCGAAAATAGCTTCACCGAACTTTCGGGCTATTTTTGTTTTAGGACCAGTATATCTTGCCATTTTAATTGTTTTTTTAGAGTGATTATGAATTAAGGTCTTAATCTTATCCTTCGATAATCATGTTGTCTCTAGTTAATACTTGTTTATTGTTATTTTTCAGTTTGCAAATTTACACAAAAAATTAATACCATCTGCAGGACAGTTGATATTAATTTTTTGAATTCGATTACAGCTTAATTTAGAAACAGAAATCCATTTCGAAATTAACATTGCAATCGTTAGACTCTCCTACGCTTTGGAGGGCGACATCCATTATGTGGTAATGGTGTTACATCGATAATTTCTGTAACTTCAATACCCGCATTATGAATTGAACGGATAGCAGATTCTCTACCATTTCCAGGGCCTTTAACGTAAACCTTTACTTTTTTCAAACCTGCTTCAACAGCTACTGCTGCAGCATCTTCGGCTGCCAATTGTGCAGCATAAGGTGTGTTTTTCTTAGAACCTCTAAATCCCATCTTACCTGCAGACGACCATGAAATTACGTCGCCTTTTTTATTGGTAAGTGAAATAATAATGTTGTTGAAAGATGCACTCACGTGGGCTTCTCCAACAGCATCAATAATAACTTTACGTTTTTTTGTGCTTGTTTTTGCCATATTCTTTTAGTTCTTAGTTTTAGTTGATAGTCGCTAGAATCCTAAACCATTATAATTTCAAACAGATTCTTTCCAACGTCTAAATACTAAAGACTATTTAATTATTTCGTTGCTTTTTTCTTATTAGCAACTGTTTTTCTTCTACCTTTTCTAGTTCTAGAGTTGTTCTTAGTACGTTGTCCTCTTAATGGAAGACTAGATCTGTGACGTATACCTCTGTAACATCCAATATCCATTAATCGCTTAATGTTTAATTGCGTTTCAGAACGTAATTCACCCTCGATTGTAAATGTACCAACAGCTTCACGAATGCCTGCTATTTGATCATCTGTCCAATCTTGAACTTTTGTACTTTCATCCACTTTAGCCGATGCTAAAATTTCTTTTGCTCTACTTCTACCTACTCCGTAAATATAAGTTAAAGAGATTACTCCTCTTTTGTTTTTTGGTATGTCTACACCTGCAATTCTTGCCATAGCTTATCCTTGTCTTTGTTTGAATCTAGGATTCTTTTTGTTTATTACGTAAAGTCTACCTTTTCTGCGTACGATTTTACAATCTGCGCTTCTTTTTTTAACTGATGCTCTTACTTTCATCTTGTACTAGTATCTATAAGTTATGCGAGCCTTCGTTAAATCGTAAGGACTCATTTCTAATTTAACTTTATCTCCAGGTAATAATTTAATGTAATGCATACGCATTTTACCCGAAATATGTGCTGTCACAATGTGACCGTTTTCTAACTCAACACGAAACATAGCATTGGATAATGCTTCAATAATAGTTCCGTCCTGTTCAATTGCTGCTTGTTTTGCCATAGTATTTCTTAAGCTACTGATTTTCTATTTTTACCCGTTTTCATCAAGCCATCATAGTGTCTATTTAACAAATAAGAATTAATTTGTTGCATAGTATCAATTGCTACACCAACCATAATTAAAAGCGAGGTTCCACCGAAAAATAAAGCCCAACCCTGACTTACTCCCATAAGCTTAACAATAAAAGCTGGGAACACAGCGATAAGTGCTAAAAATATAGAACCTGGTAAAGTGATTTGAGACATTATTTTGTCAAGATAATCTGAAGTTTCTGAGCCTGGACGAATACCTGGGATAAATCCTCCACTACGTTTTAGATCGTCTGCCATTTTATTCGTAGGTACAGTAATAGCGGTATAAAAATACGTAAAAATTATAATTAATAGCGCGAACGTTACATTGTACCAAAACCCAAACATATCAGAGTAGTTAGTTTGCATCCAAGCCCCAGCAGACGTTTCTTTCAATATTGCAGAACCGCCAATTAAGCTCGGAACAAACATAAGCGCTTGTGCAAATATTATAGGCATCACCCCAGAAGCGTTTAGCTTAAGCGGTATATATTGCCTAGAACCAGCCATGGCACTTTTCTCGTAACCACCAGATGCAGTTCTTCTAGCATATTGCACTGCAATCTTTCTAACCCCCATAACTAACATAATAGAAGCTAAAATGATAACCAGCCATATAACCAATTCAAAAAGAATCAACATAACATTATTACCTTCCAATCGTGTAGCCGCATTTTGCAAAAATGCTTGTGGTAAGGTTGCGATAATTCCAACCATAATTAGTAGTGAAATACCGTTTCCAATACCTTTATCGGTGATTTTTTCACCTAACCACATCGCGAATATACAACCTGTCACCAATATCGTAATTGAAGAGAAGTAAAATAATGGTCCTTGCCCCAACAAGAAAGCACTTTGTGGAATACCAAACATTGGTGTTAAACTCGCAAGGTAACCAGGAGCCTGCAATAAACAGATTGCAATGGTTAACCAACGGGTAATTTGAGTAATTTTCTTTTGTCCACTAGCACCTTCTTTTTGAAGTTTTTGTAAATACGGAATAGCGATTCCCATTAACTGAACTACAATAGAAGCAGAAATGTAAGGCATGATGCCCAAAGCAAATACAGATGCATTTGCGAAAGCTCCACCAGTAAACATGTTAAGTATACTTAATATACCCGAATCTGTCCCTTGTTGCAAACCGCCTAATTGCGAAGCATCAATACCTGGTAAAACAACTTGTGCACCAAAACGATAAACTAATAACAAACCAAGTGTAACTATGATTCTATTTCTTAGTTCTTCGATTTTCCAAACATTTTTAATTGATTCTATAAATTTCATACTTATAATAAAATATTATAATGTTACAGCTTCTCCTCCAGCAGCTTCAATTGCAGCTTTAGCCGAAGCGGTAAATTTATGTGCACTTACTTTTAACTTTGATTTTAACTCGCCGCGACCCATAATTTTAACTAAGTCGTTTTTTCCAACTAAACCGTTAGAAAAAAGAGTTTCAAAATCTACGGTGTCTTTAATTTGGCTATCATCCACTAACTTTTGTAGTGTATCAAGATTAATTCCTTGATACTCCACACGGTTAATATTTGTAAAACCAAATTTAGGAACACGTTTTTGAAGCGGCATCTGACCACCTTCAAAACCAAGCTTTTTAGAATAACCTGAACGAGATTTTGCTCCTTTGTGACCACGTGTAGCGGTACCACCTTTACCAGAACCTTGGCCTCGACCTATTCTTTTTCCTTGATTTTTTACAGAACCTTCTGCAGGTTTTAAATTACTTAAATCCATTTTCTGTCTTTATTTTTAAGCTTCTTCTACAGAAACTAAATGTGAAACTTTTGCAACCATACCAAGTATATTAGGCGTAGCTTCGTGCTCTTTAACTTGACCCATCTTTTTAAGACCAAGAGCTTCTAAAGTTCTTTTCTGTCTTAGCGTTCGATTAATTGCGCTTTTAACTTTTGTTACTTTAATTTTTGCCATTTCTTTTAAGTATTAAGTATTTAGTATTAAGATTCAAAATTTAATCACTAATGATGTTGTCTGATCTCTTAATACGCTGTACTTGCATCTATTTAATTAAGCGTTAAAAACTTGCTCAAGTGTAATTCCTCTATCTCTTGCTATCGTATTTGCATCTCGTAATTGTAATAAAGCATCAAATGTTGCTTTTACTACGTTATGAGGGTTTGAAGATCCTTGAGATTTAGATAAAACATCTTGCACGCCAACTGCCTCTAGCACTGTTCTAACAGCACCACCAGCAATTACACCTGTACCAGGAGAGGCAGGAATAATGTTTACTCTAGCTCCGCCGTATTTACCTTTTTGTTCGTGTGGTAAAGTTCCTTTGATGATTGGAATACGTACTAAGTTTTTCTTAGCGTCTTCAACAGCTTTTGCAATGGCACTGGCAACATCCTTAGATTTACCTAATCCCTGTCCTACAACACCAGCCTCATCACCAACTACAACAATAGCTGAAAAACCAAATGCTCTACCACCTTTAGTTACTTTTGTAACTCTTTGTACACCAACTAAACGATCTTTAAGATCTAGCCCACTTGGTTTTACTAATTCTGCACTTTTATATTTTTTAAACATAATTTCTTAGAATTTAAGTCCGGCTTCTCTAGCGCCGTCGGCTAATGATTTTACTCTTCCGTGGTATAAATACCCACCTCTATCAAAAGCAATAGTTTCAACACCAGCTTTTAAAGCTTTTTCTGCAAGCGACTTCCCTACTAGGGTTGCTATTTCAGATTTATTGCCTTTTGCCGAACTAATATCTTTATCTCTTGAAGATGCTGCACTAATGGTTTTTCCATTCACATCATCAACAATTTGAGCATAAATTTCTTTATTACTTCTAAAAACAGCTAATCTAGGTCTAGTTTCTGTACCAGAAACTACCTTGCGAATTCTGTTTTTTATTCTTGTTCTTCTTTGATTCTTTGTTAATGCCATAACTTACTTATTAAGCTGATTTACCTGCTTTTCTTCTTAATTCTTCACCAACAAACTTAATACCTTTACCTTTATATGGTTCTGGCTTTCTAAATCCTCGAATTTTAGCAGCTACTTGTCCTACAAGTTGCTTATCGTGTGAAGTTAATTTGATGATTGGATTCTTTCCTTTGTCACTAATTGTTTCTACTTTAACCTCTGGAGCTAAATTCATAACAATATTGTGAGAAAAACCTAAGGCTAAATCAAGTTTCTGACCTTGACTAGACGCTCTATAACCAACACCCACTAATTCTAAAGATAAAGTCCATCCTTTAGATACACCTTCAACCATATTATGCATTAATGATCTGTATAAACCATGTTTTGCTTTTTGGTCTTTAGAATCAGAAGAACGTGTTACCCAAACACTATTGTCTTCAACTTTAATTTCGATAGAATCGTAACTCTGTGTTAACTCTCCTAATTTTCCTTTTACAGTAACAACGTTATCTTTAACATCGACTGTTACACCCTCTGGAATGGCTATTGGATTATTTCCTATTCTTGACATTTCTTTAAGGTTTTAAATTAGTAAACGTAACATAATACTTCTCCGCCTATATTATCTCTTTTGGCCTGTTTCCCCGTCATTACTCCGTGAGAAGTAGAAACTATGGCAACACCAAGACCGTTAAGAATTCTAGGTAAATCTTTAGAACCAGAATACAAACGCATCCCTGGTTTACTAAGACGTTGAAGTTTTTTAATTACAGGCTCTTTTGTTTCCTTATTGTACTTCAAAGCAATTTTAATTGTTCCTTGTACTGAAGTGTCATCAAACTTGTAACTTAAAATATATCCTTGTTCGAATAATATTTTAGTAATGTCTTTCTTTAAATTAGAAGCAGGAATCTCTACCACTCTGTGGTTAGCACGCACTGCGTTTCTAATTCTTGTAAGATAATCCGATATTGGATCTGTATACATATTTATTAATTTGCGGTAATGGTTTTTAAGAGAACTATTCTCTTAAACCTAAAACCAATTTAAAATTCTTTTTTACCAACTTGCTTTTCTAACTCCTGGAATTAATCCTTGGTTAGCCATTTCTCTGAATGTTACACGAGAAATTCCGAAAGTTCTCATATACCCACGAGGTCTTCCAGTAAGTTTGCATCTGTTGTGCATACGAACAGGAGAAGCGTTTTTAGGTAACTTTTGTAATGCTTCGTAATCTCCAGCTTCTTTCAAAGCTTTACGTTTTTCGGCATACTTAGCTACTGTTTTCGCTCTTTTTACCTCACGAGCTTTCATTGATTCTTTAGCCATATATTAGTTCTTTTGAAAAGGTAGACCCAATTCCGTTAATAATGATTTTGCTTCTTTATCAGTATCGGCGGTTGTCACAAAAGTAATATCCATACCAGAAATTTTATTAACTTTATCAATATTAATTTCTGGGAATATAATTTGTTCTGTAATTCCTAAATTGTAATTACCACGACCGTCGAATCCTGTAGCTTTTATTCCGTTAAAATCTCTAACACGTGGAAGTGAAGAGGTTACTAAACGATCTAAAAACTCATACATTCTTTCTCCACGTAAAGTTACTTTAGCACCAATTGGCATCCCTTTACGTAATTTAAATGAGGCAACATCTTTTTTAGATAATGTAGATATTGCTTTTTGTCCAGATATTGTTGTTAATTCTTCTACTGCGTAGTCAATTAACTTTTTGTCTGCAACAGCCGCTCCCACGCCTTTAGATATTACTATCTTAGAAAGCTTAGGAACTTGCATTACATTTTTATATCCAAATTCTTCGGTAAGAGCAGCAATTACTCTGCTTTTGTACTCTTGTTTAAGTCTTGGTGAATATGCCATATCTATATTACTTCATTAGATTTTAGTGAGAATCTCACTTTTTTATCACCTTCCATTCTATATCCCACTCGTGTAGCTTCTCCTTTAGAAGTTAACAACGATAAATTTGAAATATGAATAGCGGCTTCTTTCTCAACAATTCCGCCTTGAGGATTTTGTGCACTAGGTTTAGTGTGTTTCTTAACCATATTGACACCCTCAACGATTGCCTTATTCTTCTCTATAAATACCTTTTGTACTTTACCTTCTGATCCTTTGTGATCTCCAGCAATTACTCTAACGGTATCTCCAGTTTTTATTTTAAGCTTTCCCATCTTAATTTTCTGTATTAAAGCACCTCTGGTGCTAATGATACAATCTTCATGTATTGTTTATCACGAAGTTCTCTAGCAACAGGACCGAAAACACGTGTACCTCTCATTTCACCCGTAGGGTTTAATAAAACACAAGCGTTATCATCAAATCTTATATAAGATCCGTCTGGTCTTCTTACTTCTTTCTTAGTACGAACAACTACTGCAGTAGAAACCGCACCTTTTTTGATGCTTCCATTAGGAGTTGCGTCTTTTACCGAAACCACAATTTTGTCTCCTACAGATGCATATCTCCTTTTAGTGCCACCTAAAACACGGATGGTTAAAACTTCCTTTGCCCCAGTGTTGTCTGCTACTTTTAATCTTGATTCTTGTTGTAACATAATTATTTAGCTCTTTCTAGGATTTCTACTAATCTCCAACATTTTGATTTACTTAAAGGTCTTGTTTCCATGATCTTTACTTTATCACCAATGTTGCAGTCGTTTGTTTCGTCGTGTGCCACGTACTTCTTCGTTTTTGTAACGAATTTTCCATACATAGGGTGTTTTACTTTTTTAACCTCTGCAACAACTATTGATTTTTGCATTTTGTTACTAGTAACAACTCCTATACGTTCTTTTCTTAAATTTCTTGTTTCCATCTTTCAGCAGAATTATTGTAATTCTCTTTTAGTTAATTCGGTCGCAATTCTTGCTACAGTTCTTCTTAGTGAACGCAATTGAATTGGATTTTCTAAAGGAGATATTGCATGAGCCAATTTTAGGTCTGAATAACTCTTTTTAATTTCACCAAGTTTTTCATTTAACTCAGCTACAGATAATTCTTTAATTTCTGATTGTTTCATCATATCAAATAAATTATGCTTCGTAATCTCTAGCGATTAAAAACTTAGTTTTTACTGGTAACTTTTGTGCGGCTAAACGTAAAGCTTCTTTTGCTACGTCTATTGGCACACCACCAACTTCAAATAAAATTCGTCCAGGTTTAACTACAGCTACCCAATATTCAACGGCACCTTTACCTTTACCCATACGTACTTCAAGAGGCTTTTTTGTAATTGGCTTATCTGGAAATACTTTAATCCAAAGTTGACCTTCTCTTTTCATGTAACGTGTAGCGGCGATACGTGCTGCCTCAATTTGACGCGAAGTTAAAAAATTCGAATCTAATGCTTTTATTCCAAAAGTCCCGTTTGAAAGTTGAAAACCTCTACCGGTATTCCCTTTCATACGTCCTTTTTGTTGTTTACGAAATTTTGTTTTTTTAGGCTGTAACATTTTTCTTTACTTTATAAAAAATTACTTTCTACGACGAGGGCCTTTATTAGCACCACGTCCTCCGGCTCCACCTTTTCCTTGCTTCTTAGATAATCCAACAAGCGGAGAAAGCTCTCTTTTACCATATACTTCACCTTTCATGATCCATACTTTAACACCTAATCTTCCGTAAGAAGTATGTGCCTCAACTAAAGCATAGTCAATATCGGCTCTAAAGGTTGACAAAGGAATACGTCCTTCTTTGTAGTGTTCAGAACGTGCCATTTCAGCCCCATTTAAACGCCCACTAATTTGGATTTTAATTCCTTCGGCATTCATACGCATTGTTGCAGCAATAGCCATTTTGATTGCTCGTCTGTATGAAATACGATTTTCAATTTGACGGGCAACACTTGTTGCAACTAAAAACGCATCTAGTTCAGGTCTTTTAATTTCAAAAATATTAATCTGAACTTCTTTACCAGTAATTTTTTTAAGCTCTTCTTTTAACTTGTCTACCTCTTGACCGCCTTTTCCGATAATAATACCAGGTCTAGCCGTAGTGATAGTAACGGTTACAAGTTTTAAAGTTCTTTCAATAATTACTCGACTTACACTAGCTTTAGATAAACGTGCGTGAACGTACTTTCTTATCTTATCGTCTTCGGCAAGCTTATCTCCATAATCATTACCTCCGTACCAGTTAGACTCCCATCCTCTGATAATCCCTAAGCGATTCCCGATTGGATTTGTTTTTTGTCCCATATCTATCTTAGCTTTGTGTGTTATTGTTAGCTCCTACCACGATGGTTACGTGGTTTGAACGTTTTCTAATTCTGTGTGCACGACCTTGAGGTGCTGGACGTAATCTTTTTAACATAGATCCGCTATCAACTTTTATTTCCTTAACAAACAATTCCGCTTCGTCGATATTAGCATCTTCGTTCTTAGCTTGCCAATTTGCAATGGCAGATAACAACAACTTCTCTAAACGACCTGAAGCTTCTTTTTGATTAAATTTAAGAATATTAAGTGCATGTTCTACTTTTTCGCCTCTTACTAAATCGGCTACTAAACGCATTTTCCTCGGTGATGTAGGACAGTTATTAAGTTTTGCAAAAGCAACTTGCTTTTTAGCTTCCTTAATAGCGTCTGCCATTTGTTTTTTACGACTTCCCATAGCTACTACCTTTTACCTTTATTTTTAGCACCTGCATGTCCACGGAATGAACGCGTTGGTGAAAATTCTCCTAACTTATGCCCTACCATGTTCTCAGTTACATATACTGGTACAAATTGACGGCCATTGTGTACTGCTATAGTTTGTCCAACAAAATCTGGAGTAATCATAGAGGCTCTCGACCACGTTTTGATTACTGTTTTCTTATTAGATTCAACATTTACAGCGACTTTCTTTTCTAATTTATAATGAACGTAAGGTCCTTTTTTTAATGATCTTGCCATGTCTCTTATTTCTTTCTACGTTCTACAATATACTTATTACTTGCTTTAGTCTTAGAACGGGTTCTATAACCTTTTGCAGGTATACCATTTCTAGAACGTGGATGTCCACCAGAAGCTTTACCTTCACCACCTCCCATTGGGTGATCAATTGGATTCATCACAACTGGTCTAGTACGAGGTCTTCTTCCTAACCATCTTGTTCTACCTGCTTTTCCACCAACTAATAATTGGTGATCTGAGTTCGATACCACACCTACAGTTGCCATACAAGTTACTAGAATGTAACGTATTTCTCCCGAAGGTAATTTTATAGAAGCGAACTTACCATCTCTTGCAATTAATTGAGCAAACGCTCCAGCACTACGCGCCATAATAGCACCTTGACCTGGGCGTAATTCTAAACAAGAAATAATCGTTCCTAAAGGCATTTCACTTAATGGCATTGCATTCCCAATTTCTGGTGCAATACCTTCTTTACCAGAAACTACATTTTGACCAACCTGAAGACCATTTTGAGCAATAATGTATCTTTTCTCACCATCTTGATAATTCAATAGAGCGATAAAAGCTGTTCTGTTTGGATCGTATTCGATTGAAGCGACTTCGGCAGGAATCCCCACTTTATCTCTTTTAAAATCGATAATACGATACTTTTTCTTATGACCGCCACCAATATAGCGCATGGTCATTTTTCCCTGACTGTTTCTACCACCAGACCTTTTATTCGGAACGAGCAAACTCTTTTCCGGCTTATCAGTAGTAATGGCGTCATAACCATTTACTACTCTAAAACGCTGTCCTGGTGTGGTTGGTTTTAATTTTCTTACTGACATTTGTCTTTAATTACATGTTACTGTATAAATCAATCATTTCACCTTCCGCCAGCTGTACAATTGCTTTTTTAACAGCATTTGTTTTACCATTTTGAATACCAGTTTTCGTGTGCTTGGTACTACGATCTGGACGGACATTTATAGTACGAACTTTTTCAACAGAAACACCATAAACAGCTTCCACTGCTTTTTTTATTTCTACCTTGTTCGCCTTGGTATTCACTGCGAAAGTATAGCAGTTTCTCAACTCACTATTTGTTGTCGCTTTTTCTGTGATTATAGGTTTAATTAAGATACTCATTGTTTCTATTTACTTAAATTTGTTTCAATTCCTGCTAACGCACCTTCTAAAAACACTACTTGATTAGCGTTTAAAATTTTGTAAGTGCTTAATTCTGAGAATAATACAACATCAGAACCTTTTAAATTACGCGAAGACAAATATACATTATTATTTGGCTCACCCAACACAAAGAGTGTTTTTTTATCCTCTAGCTTTAAGGCCTTTAAAACCGATGTGAAATTTTTAGTCTTTACAGAATCGAAGTTAAAATCTTCTAAAACTGTAATAGATTGCTCACCTGCTTTGATACTTAAAGCAGATTTACGTGCTAAACGCTTGAGGTTTTTATTAAGTTTGAAGCTGTAATTTCTTGGTCTTGGGCCGAACATACGACCACCGCCCTTAAAAATACCAGACTTAATACTTCCCGCTCTTGCTGTACCGGTTCCTTTTTGCTTTTTAATCTTACGTGTACTCCCAGAGATTTCTGCACGCTCTTTCGATTTGTGCGTTCCCTGACGTTGGTTTGCTAAATATTGTTTAACATCCAAATATACGGCGTGATTATTAGGCTCTATAGCGAACACATCGTTAGAAAGGTCTGCCTTTCTACCTGTGTCTTTTCCGTTTATATCTAAAACTGCTACTTTCATTATTTTCTAATAATTACATAAGCGTTTTTGTGACCAGGAACACATCCTTTTACCACAAGTAGATTCTTTTCAGCAACTACCTTTAAAACTCTTAAATTTTGAACTTTAACTGTTTCTCCACCCATTCTACCGGCCATTTTCATGCCTTTGAATATTCGAGCAGGATAAGACGCCGCACCAACAGAACCTGGAGCTCTACCCATGCTTTGTTGACCGTGTGTTCTTTCAGAACCAGCGAATCCATGACGTTTTACAACACCTTGAAATCCTTTTCCTTTAGAGGTCCCTGCGATATCCACAAAATCACCTTCTGCAAAATGATCTACAGTGATAGCATCACCTAACTTGTACTCCTCATCAAAACCTTTAAATTCAACGATTTTGCGTTTTACAGAAGTTCCCGCTTTTTTAGCATGACCTAAGGCCGCTTTTGTTGCGCTTTTTTCTGTCGCGTCATCGAAACCTAATTGAACAGCTTTATAGCCGTCAACCTCTTCAGTTCTGACTTGGGTAACGATACATGGTCCAGCTTCGATTACTGTACATGGTATATTCTTACCATTTTCGTCGAAAATGCTGGTCATACCGATTTTTTTTCCAATTAACCCAGACATATTTATTATTTATTAATTATTACTATGGTGTTGATACCCTATCAACTTTTATAATTCGCTATAAACATTCAAGGCCGAAAATACGTTTCAGCCTTGAATTGTATTTTTACCGTTTTTCCTTCGCTCGCAGCTCAGGACATGTTAGTTTATTACTAAACTTTTATCTCTACTTCAACCCCACTTGGTAATTCAAGCTTCATCAAGGCATCAATTGTTTTTGATGACGACGAGTAGATATCAAGTAAACGCTTGTAAGAGCTTAATTGAAATTGTTCTCTAGCCTTTTTATTAACGTGTGGTGAACGTAATACAGTGAAAATTTTCTTGTGCGTTGGTAATGGAATTGGTCCCGTTACAACAGCTCCTGTACTTTTTACTGTTTTTACAATCTTATCAGCAGATTTGTCTACTAAGCTGTGATCGTAAGACTTTAACTTTATTCTGATTTTTTGACTCATTTTTCTTAAAATTTACGATTCAACGCCTTTAGCTGCATTTATAACTTCCTCTGCAATGTTAGAAGGTGTTTCAGCATAATGTGAGAATTCCATTGTTGATGTTGCACGACCAGATGACAAAGTTCGTAATGTAGTTACATAACCAAACATTTCTGATAATGGTACGGTAGCCTTCACTGTTTTAGCTCCTGCTCTGTCACCCATATCACTCACCTGTCCACGTCTACGGTTTAAATCTCCTACAATGTCACCCATGTTTTCTTCAGGAGTAATTACCTCAAGTTTCATAATAGGTTCCATGATTACAGCTTTTGCAGCTTTTGCAGAATTTCTAAATCCAAGTTTAGCCGCTAATTCGAATGATAACTGATCTGAATCCACATCGTGGTAAGATCCATCTTTCAAGGTCACTTTCATAGCATCTACCTCATAACCTGCAAGTGGTCCATTAACCATAGCCATTTTAAATCCTTTTTCAATTGAAGGGATAAATTCTTTTGGAACGTTACCACCTTTAATTTCAGATATAAATTGCAATCCAGTTACACCTTCATCAGCAGGCTCAATAGTAAACACAATATCAGCAAACTTACCTCGACCACCAGATTGTTTCTTGTAAACTTCTCTATGATCGGCTGCTTGTGTAATAGCTTCTTTATACTCAACTTGTGGTTGCCCTTGATTTACTTCAACCTTAAACTCTCGCTTTAAACGGTCTACAATAATATCTAAGTGCAGCTCACCCATTCCAGAAATAATAGTCTGTCCTGATGCTTCGTCTGTTCTTGCAGTAAATGTAGGATCTTCTTCAGAAAGCTTAGATAAAGCCATTCCCAATTTATCTACATCTGCCTTAGTCTTAGGTTCAACAGCGATACCAATTACTGGATCTGGAAAATCCATAGACTCTAAAACAATAGGATGTTTTTCATCAGACATAGTATCACCAGTCTTAATGTCTTTAAATCCTACCGCTGCTCCAATATCACCTGCTTCGATAAAATCAATAGCATTTTGTTTATTTGAATGCATTTGATAAATACGTGAGATACGCTCTTTCTTACCTGAACGATTGTTCAAGATGTAAGAACCTGCATCTAAACGACCAGAATAGGCTCTAAAGAATGCTAAACGACCTACAAAAGGATCGGTTGCAATTTTAAAGGCAAGTGCTGCAAAAGGATCCTGAACACTAGGCTTACGTATTTCCTCTTCGCCTGTTACCGGATTTGTTCCTACGATACTTTCTCTATCCATTGGAGATGGTAAGTAACGACAAACAGCATCTAATAAAAACTGCACACCTTTATTCTTGAATGAAGAACCACACACCATTGGTATAATGGCCATATCCATAACAGCAGCTCTTAATGCAGCGTGCACCTCGTCTTCTGTGATAGAATCTTCATCTTCCATGAATTTTTCTAGCAAGTTCTCGTCGTAACTAGCAACTTCCTCTATTAATAAAGCACGGTATTGACGCACTTCTTCTTTCATTTCTTCAGGAATTGGCACCACATCGAAAGTAGAACCATAATTTTCATCATGCCATACAATCGCTCTATTCTTAACTAAATCTACAATACCTTTAAATCCATCTTCTTCACCTATGTTAAGAACAATTGGCACTGCATTAGATTTCAACATGTCTTTAACTTGTTGACAAACCCCTAAAAAGTCTGCACCTTGACGATCCATTTTATTAACGAATCCAATTCTAGGCACTTTATAGTTATCTGCTAACCTCCAGTTCGTTTCAGACTGAGGCTCAACACCATCTACAGCACTAAATAAAAACACTAAACCATCCAGTACACGTAAAGAACGATTTACCTCTACGGTAAAATCTACGTGACCAGGAGTATCGATAATATTAAAGTGATAATCTTTAGCATCTTCAGTTGGTTGTCCATTTTCCATTGGGAATGTCCAATCACAAGTAGTCGCGGCAGAAGTAATGGTAATACCTCTTTCGGCTTCTTGCTCCATCCAGTCCATCGTAGACGAACCTTGATGCGTTTCACCCATTTTATGGTTAACGCCCGTATAAAAAAGAATACGCTCTGTTGTTGTCGTTTTACCAGCATCAATGTGAGCCGCAATTCCTATGTTTCTTGTAAGTTTTAAATCTCTTGCCATATCGTCTTAAAATCTAAAGTGAGAGAATGCTTTATTTGCTTCTGCCATTTTATGAGTATCTACTCTTTTCTTAACTGCCGCACCTTCTTCTTTAGCTGCCGCTAAAACCTCAGAAGCTAAACGTAAAGCCATAGACTTCTCATTTCTCTTTCTCGAATAAGTAATCAACCACTTCATAGCGGTAGAAACCTTACGATCTGGACGAATCTGCATTGGTATCTGAAAAGTTGCACCACCTACACGACGACTACGTACTTCTACGTGAGGCATCACATTAGATAAGGCGTCTTTCCACACCTCTAGTCCCGATTTTTCTTCATCAGTTTTTTTTGACTCTACAATATCAATCGCATCGTAGAACACTTTAAAAGCTACCGATTTTTTACCATCCCACATCATCATATTAACGAAACGCGTCACTAATTGATCATTAAACTTTGGATCTGGTAAAAGAGGCCTCTTTTTTGCTGCTTTTTTTCTCATGTCTTCTTTTTGAGTTTTTAGTTATTAGTTTACCGTTATTGTTTAAAATTTAAAACCCTAACTTTAAACTTCTAACTTTGTTTTACTTCTTAGGGCGTTTTGCACCATACTTAGATCTACGTTGCGTTCTACCCGTAACACCAGCTGTGTCTAAAGCACCACGTACAATGTGATATCTAACTCCTGGTAAATCTTTTACCCTTCCACCTCTAACCAATACTATCGAGTGCTCTTGTAGATTATGTCCTTCTCCACCAATGTATGCGTTAACCTCGTTCCCGTTTGTTAAACGCACCCTTGCCACCTTACGCATTGCTGAGTTAGGTTTTTTAGGAGTTGTTGTGTAAACACGAGTACATACACCACGTCTTTGCGGACAAGAATCTAAAGCAGCCGATTTACTCTTCTTGGTTATTTTGGCTCTTCCTTTTCTTACTAATTGCGAAATTGTTGGCATATTAATTAAATATAATTTTTATTATCCTCTTTTTTAAGAGGCTGCAAAGTTAGAAATTAAATTGAATAATTCAAACACTAATACATTAATTTTCAATAGAATTTGAAATTATTTATATTTTTATTTTTCGGCACGCTTGAGATTAAAAAAAAATTAAACTGTCAGGCCGCTCATTCTTCTAAAAAAAATAAAAACAAAGGCTCAGTATAATCTGGGAAAGAATTGATGGATAGCACCTATTATGCTCTCTGTTCTCGTAAATCATTTTAAAACAACAGCGCCAAGTTTTTTTTAAATAATAAAGTCTTTAATAATGATAAGTATAAATAATGATAACTATAATTATCACAAGGTAAATTACTTAGTCATCAAGCCTAAATAAAAAACTTATATGCAAAAAGCGAATCACTAAAAACAGTTGCAACACCATCATTGAAAAATATATAAGACGTCATATTAAAAAAAAAAAAAAAAAAAAAAAAACGATATGACTCACCCAAACCAAAAGAGCGATTTGCTGCATAAAGCAAAAAAAAAAAAAAAAAAAAACCGCTAAAACCTTCAAACCGTTCAAATTAAAAACCCCAAAAACACCAACAACGATAGTAACTAACTTGAGAATAAAAAATACCTATATCACAAACTTTAACTTTTATTTGTTGTTTTATTAACTTTATTTTATGATTTTTGACGTTGACTAATTCAAATAATTATAAAATGAAAACAAAGTTTAATGGAATTTTAACGCTATTTCTAGCGTTTGTTGTGCAATTTGCATTTGCACAAGAAAAGACAATTTCTGGGACAGTTTCAGACGAATCTGGAATGCCGCTGCCTGGAACAACAGTCTTAGTAAAAGGTACAACCACTGGCACATCGACAGATTTCGATGGCAAATATTCAATCAATGCGAATCAAGGGGCCACCTTGGTTTTTAGCTTTGTTGGGTATACTACTCAGGAGGTTACAGTCGGAGTTTCGAACACTGTAAATGTGTCTTTGCAGGAGGATGCCGAGTCTCTTGATGAGGTTATTATTACTGCCTTAGGTATAGAAAAGAAAAAAGATGATGACCTTTCTTCTTCTACCACAGTTAGCGCGGAAGACATCCAAAAATCAGGAGAATCTGGTGTTATTCAAGGTTTGGCTGGTAAAACTTCTGGTCTTAAAATTACCAGAAACTCTGGAGACCCTGGAGCAGGTGCTTTTATACAAATTAGAGGACAAAATACCATTTTAGGAAACGGCTCGCCTTTAATTGTTGTAGATGGTATACCAATGTCTAACAGTAGTATTGGTGGAGATGTAGATGGTGTTACCCAACAATCCAGACTTAATGATATAAACCCTGATGATATAGAAAACGTTACTGTATTAAAAGGTGCAGCAGCTGCTGCAGTTTGGGGTACAGGTGCTGCGAACGGTGTTATTTTAATCAATACCAAAAAAGGTAAAGGGAGAAATAAAGTATCGGTATCTGTAAGAAGCACAATAGCTATTGATGTTATTAATATTGAATTTGACAAACAAAACAAATTTGGTCAGGGAGTTAATGGAGAATATTCACTTAGTGGATTATCATGGGGTGATAAAATAGCAGATCGTTCTGGTGGTGCCGATGGTTTTATAGTAGGCAACCAAAGATTAGAATCTATCACAGGAAATATTATATATCCTTTAGATACAAACCCTGATGGCTCACTAGCCAAAAACTCACGAGAAGTTTTTAATCAAAAAAATAGAGATGCCATTTTTGGTACAGGGTTTACTTGGGATAAATCTATTGGGATTAATTTTTCTGGTGACGTATTTAAGACTTATTTAAGTTTTTCAGATTGGGATCAAGAAGGGATTATTAAAGGAAAATCTAATTATAGAAGACAAACGCTACGTTTAAATCATGTTGTTGATTTAACTGATAAATTTTCAATCCAATTTAACACATCGTATGCAAAGGTGGTTTCAGACCGTATACAGCAAGGTTCAAATCTTAATGGTTTATACCTTGGTTACTTAAGAAATGCTCCTGACTTTGATATCACTGATTACAAAGGTACTTTTTACAATAGTGCCAATGTACCAACGGCGAACTACCACAGAACTTACAGAAACCATGTTGGCGGTGGCGGAGCTATTTATAACAACCCGCTTTGGACAATTAATGAGCAGGCTAACCCAAACCAAGTTGAACGTTTTACTATTGCTCCTCAACTTACATGGAAAATAAAAGATAACATGAGCGTAATTGCACGCTACGGAATCGATTACTATACTGACCATAGAGAAACATTCTTTCCAGTTAATTCTGCTGGAAGTGGTGTAGGTCTTTACGAGCAACAAGACATCAATGAAAAAGTACAAAACTTTAATATTTTTATTCAATCTAGCCACGACATTAGCGATGATTTTAATTTAAATTGGGTTCTTGGAACTTCATTGGATAGAAAAGAATTGGCATGGGTTACAGGTACTTCAGAAAATTTCACAAACCCTATAGTTGATGACCTTAGAATATTTAGTAATGCTTCAGCTGCAGATAATTCCATAGAGAATTATAAGGAAGAAACTCGAAAACATGGAGCTTATGCAACTATAGGAACAGAATTGTTTAATCAACTATATTTTGAGTTTGCAGGACGTTATGAAAGACCATCTACATTAGAGACTAATTTATTCTATCCGAGTGCCTCTTTTGGATGGAAATTCTCTGAGATTATTGGTGAGAACGATATCTTAAGCTTTGGTAAGATAAGAGCATCTTACGGTGAAATTGGAATCGAGCCACAACCTTATCTTTTAAGTTCTACTTTTTCTGCTGGTGGTGCAACGAGTAGCGTAGAATCAAGCTGGGGAGATGGATTAAATAATGCTGCCTACGGTAACCCTTTTCAAAGAGATGTTATTGCAGGTAATCCAGACCTAAAAGAAGAACGTGTAAAAGAATTCGAAGTTGGAGCAGACATACGCTTCTTTAATAACAAAATTACACTAGGAGCAACCTATTACGATAGAACAACTGAAGATGCAATATTAGATTTACCCGTACCTAATAGTACTGGGTTTACATCACAGTTTAGAAACGCTGCCGAAATCTCTAATAAAGGATTCGAAATAGATTTAAGCGCAAATATTATTAACAGTGGAGATTTAAAATGGTCTTTAAACACCATGTTCTCAAAAAATAAGAGTCTTGTTAAAAGTTTAAGTGGGGTGAAGGAATATGGATTAAATGGTTTTACTTCGGCTTCTTCAAGTTTAGTTGAAGGTGAACCTTTTGGAGTGATTTTTGGTAATGAATTTGCCAGAGACGCTAATGGTGAGATGATTTTAGAGAATGGCTTCCCTACAACTACTGCAGGCTATGAGGCCGTAGTACTTGGAGATCCAAATCCAGATTGGATTGGTGGCTTAGGGACAGTTGTTTCCTATAAAAACTTTACACTTTCCGCTCAATTTGAAACATCTCAAGGAAATGATGTTTGGACTGGAACGGAAGGCGTTCTAAATTATTTTGGAATTAGTGAAGTAACCGCTAATGAATCTGTGTCTAATCAAGATTTACGAGTTTATAATTCTACTGATGTGATTCCCGCTGGAACCGTTTTTAGAGGTAACATTAAAGACTTTGGTGATGGCGATGTTGCTTTAACTCAATCGTGGTACACCGCAGAAGGTGGAGGATTTGGTAATGTAACAGAGGGTTTTGTTAAAGACGCTTCTTGGACACGTTTAAGAGAACTTTCTCTTACCTATGATTTCAACACAGCTTTAATTGAAAACACGGGAATTACTGAACTACAATTAAGTGTGACAGGACGTAATTTATTTTTATGGACTGATATTGAAGGATTTGATCCAGATTTAAATTTAACAGGAGCGAGTAAAGGTAGAGGATTAGATTATTTTACTAATCCAGCAACTAAATCCTTTCTTATGACCGTTACAATAGGATTCTAACTAAAAAAGACAATATATTATGAAACAAATAAAATTATATACATTATCACTATTTATGGCTGTTTTAACACTCGCCTCTTGTAGTGAATATACCGATGGTATTAATGACGACCCGAATGCATTCACTTCTGCTCCAGCAGAATTATTGTTAGGAAATGCACAATTGTCGATTATTACCCTATCTGAAAGTCAGGCAGCAAGAGTAGCTGGGATTTTCACAGATCAGTTTACAGGTGCAGATAGACAATTTATCCCTTTAAATAGTTATACGACTTCCAATACGGACTATGATGACATTTGGTCAGATTTGTATGTCGAAGGTGCTACACAAGCAGATTTAGCAATAAAAAAGGCTGCTGAAGAAGGTAATACAGTGCTTGAAGGTGTTGCTGAGATAAATTTAGCTTTATTAATGGGTGAAGCAGCAGCTCTTTTTGGAGATGTACCATTTACAGAAGCCTTTGATGCTCAAGCATTCCCTGAGCCTAATTTCGATGCGCAAGCAGACGTTTTAAATAGTGTTCAAGATTTATTAACTTCTGGAATTTCTAAAGTAGGTTCTACACCTGTTTCCATATATGGCGATTTAAGGTTTGCTAGTAATGGTGCAACATGGGCGGAAGTAGCTCACTCCCTTAAAGCACGTTATTATTTAGTTGCCAAAGATTATCCTTCTGCATTGGCAGAAGCTAGGCTAGGCATATCATCTAGTAATGGAGATTTAGTGGCTAGTCACTCTTCAACAGTTGGTGCAAAAAATTTATTTTTTGTATTTACAAAAGTAGAAAGAGAGGGTTACTTAACAACTGAAGGATCACATCTATACAATCTGGTATCTGGTGCGACACCAAGATTATTAGCAACACCAGGAGAAACCCAAAGAGAAGCGTATTACTATGCAGACAATGTTAATCCTAATACAGCCTCTGGTGGTGTTTTTGCTGAAGACGCAGATTTCCCAATCATCTCTTATATAGAAACTAAGTTGATTGAAGCTGAAGCAGCACAAAGAACTGGTGATGACGCCCTAACCCCTTTTAATGCTGTAAGAACAGAATTAGCAGGAATTTATGGTGGTGCTTTCCCAGCAACTACATCTACCGGAGCAACACTTTTAGAAGAAATTTTAGAAGAAAAGTATATTTCTCTAATTGGGTCTTTACAAGTTTTTCATGATGTTAGACGTACAAATAACTTAATTGGTGTACCAATTAAAAATGCAGATACGCCTATTTTACCACAAAGGTTTCTTTATCCTTTAAATGAAATAAATTCTAACACAAACACCCCTGCAACATCTGTAGGTCTTTATGATACTACTCAAGTTAATCAATAGTTATCTAGCTTAAAAAGCTAGTAAATAAACTAAAGCTGAACAATAAGATTATTGTTCAGCTTTTTTTATGTACTTAAAACCTCTTAGCAATTCCAAAACATGGTTAACAATAAATTATACACATACTTATAAACACTTCAATTACTACTATGCAAAAGAATGTTAAAATCTGATCACATTAAAGTCACTATTTAGATCACTTTACCAAAGAGTGTCTTGAAATAATAATAAATTTAATAACTGACACAA
This sequence comes from Oceanihabitans sp. IOP_32, assembly GCF_009498295.1. Lineage (NCBI taxonomy): Bacteria > Pseudomonadati > Bacteroidota > Flavobacteriia > Flavobacteriales > Flavobacteriaceae > Oceanihabitans > Oceanihabitans sp. IOP_32. The sequence goes on from NZ_CP040813.1 coordinate 755,169, forward strand.
AATAGCCTAAGTTTTTTACCTTTGCATAATGCAAGATCAAACACAGATATTCGGATTAAGAGCCATTATAGAAGCGATTAATGCTAACAAAACCATAGATAAAGTTTTTCTCCAAAAAGGACTAAAAGGTGAATTATTTAGCGAGTTAGAGACGTTGTTAAACAGAAACGCTATAAATAAGTCTTATGTTCCTGTCGAAAAGCTTAATCGCTTAACAACTAAGAACCATCAAGGTGCTGTTGCTCAAATATCGCCTATTGCCTTCCATAATATGGAAGAGCTGATTGCAAACGTCATGGAATCTGGTAAAACACCTTTGTTTTTACTTTTAGATCAATTAAGTGACGTTCGTAATTTTGGTGCTATTATAAGAACTGCAGAATGCACAGGTGTAGATGGTATTATTATTCAGAAAAAAGGTGGTGCTCCTGTAAATGGCGATACGATTAAAACCAGTGCTGGTGCCGTTTTTAAAATCCCTATTTGTAAAGTAGACCATATTAAAGATGCCGTATTTTATATGCAAGCTTCAGGAATTAAAGTCGTTGCTGCCACCGAAAAAACTCAATATATTTTATACGATGTATCCTTTAAAGAGCCCTGTGCCATTATTATGGGATCTGAAGCCAGAGGGATAAACCCCTCTACCTTAAAAGTAGTTGACGCTAAAGCTAAATTGCCTTTAATGGGTGATATTGAATCGTTAAATGTATCTGTAGCTTGCGGGGTGTTTTTGTATGAAGTCTTAAGACAAAGATTATAATTAAAAAATGTAATCATCTAATCCTCGGTTTTCTTGAATGTATAAACAACTGTGGGAGGCTCTATCTCGACTTCGGTTTCGGGAACTTCGAAAGATTCTATAAAATTACCGTTTTCATCAAAATGCTTTAAAAATGGGTCGTCCGCTTCATTATAATGTTCGTGTTCCCAGACATATTTTTTGGGTTGTGCAATTTCTTTCTTAAAAAATAAAGCGAAAAACAAGCCCGTTATTAAACCTCCTAAATGGCCTTCCCAAGAGATGCCTCTTTCCAGTGGTATGGCATACCAAATCATACTTCCGTAAAGAAAAATAACTAATAATGACAACGCAATAAGCCGATAATGCCCTGCAAAAACGCCTTTAAAAAAGGTAAAACTAACTAAAACGTATATGAGGCCGCTAACACCGATATGATATGATGGTCTGCCTATAACCCACGTGATAATACCTGAGAATAAAATGCCAAACCATAGTACTTTCCATGCAATATGTCGGTAAAAGTAAAACAATGCCGTCGACAATACTAACAGTGGAATTGTATTGTGGTAAATATGTTGAATATCGCCATGAATAAACGGACTAAACACGATGCCACGAAGGCCACTAAACGTTTGGGGATAAATACCATATTTGCTTAGATTGATTCCAAAACGAACTTCGAACCAAAAAACCAGCCATAGTATTAAAACGAATAAAATAGGATACGCGATTACCCCTGTAGAAAATTTAAAATGCTCTTTATTGCTCATTATACGTTAAAGATAACAAATAATTAATTATCACTAAATTTGATATTTAATTGAACTCTACTTACTATGGGTACAGAACTATACAAAATTTAGAAAGCCTAATAAGATAGTATTGTTTTGGGAAACGTAAATACTTTAATTTTTAGCCATGAATGAACCTTTAGCCGAACGTTTAAGACCAAAAACTTTAGAAGATTATGTGAGTCAATCGCATTTGGTGGGCCCTAACGGTGTACTTACTCAGCATATAAAACGGGGATTAATACCATCCATGATTTTTTGGGGACCACCCGGAACAGGAAAAACGACCCTTGCAAATATAATTGCTACAGCGTCTGGACGACCCTTTTATACGCTAAGTGCCATAAATTCTGGTGTTAAAGATATTCGTGATGTAATCGATAAAGCCAAACAAAGTGGCGGGTTATTTACAACTAAAAATCCGATTTTATTTATTGACGAAATACACAGATTTAGCAAATCGCAGCAAGACTCTTTATTACAGGCCGTTGAAAAAGGCTGGATAACCTTAATTGGTGCCACGACAGAAAACCCTAGCTTTGAAGTCATTTCAGCGCTTTTATCGCGCTGCCAAATTTACATTTTAAAGCCTTTTAGTAGAAACGATCTGGAAACACTTTTACATCGCGCCATGGAGAAAGACGATGTTATATCGAAAAAATCAATCGATTTAAAGGAAACCAAAGCCCTTTTAAAACTCTCTGGAGGTGACGCTAGGAAGTTGCTAAATATTTTTGAGTTGATTATAAATTCCTACGACACTAACACTATAATAATTACAGATGAGGAAGTTTTAAAAAAAATTCAAAATAATACCGTTAGGTACGACAAAACTGGCGAACAACATTACGACATTATTTCAGCCTTTATAAAATCAATTCGTGGTAGCGATCCTAATGCAGCCGTTTATTGGCTAGCACGCATGATTGAAGGAGGTGAAGATGTGAAATTTATTGCACGCCGCTTGCTCATTCTTGCCAGTGAAGATATTGGAAATGCTAACCCCACAGCTTTAGTAATAGCCAATAACACCTTTCAGGCCGTGACGACTATTGGCTACCCAGAATCTAGAATTGTTTTAAGTCAATGTGCTACCTATTTAGCGTGTTCGCCAAAGAGTAATGCCGCTTACCTAGCTATTAATACAGCACAACAACTGGTTAAAGAAACAGGAGATTTAAGTGTACCGCTCGAAATTCGTAATGCTCCCACAACACTCATGAAAGAACTCGGTTATGGTGATAATTACAAATATGCACACCATTATAACTCAAACTTTGTCGAACAAGAATTTATGCCAAACGACATAAAAAACACGACGCTTTACGATCCAGGAAATAACACGCGAGAAAATGCACAACGCGAATTTTTAAAACAACGATGGAAAGATAAATACGGGTACTAATTTTTCAGGAATGCCTTCTGGTTTGGGTTATTAATGAATAAGATCGTACCGTCCTAGAATAACCTAGAGCAGTATTTATTGTATCGATAACTCATCAAAACATAAGCTTAAGCACCCACGCAACGCGTGGTTTTGAAATCCTAAATTTATTTTTAAAATTTAATATTTAAGATGTCTTGTTTCAAATCATTTTTCACGTAATATTCTAAAACCCAATCATTGTCTTTCTTATAAATAAGAGCACTTTTGTTTTCGACTAAGAAAACGTCATTTAAATTTGTGGATTTTATTCTATACACAACTTTAGGAGTACTATCGACCAGCTGAAAACCGTTTTCAATCGCTTGGGCATACAAAATAGTCATGCTGGTGCGGGTTACTGTAGGTGTAACCGCTTTAATTTCAGATTCTAAGACCTCGACAGCAGCCTCATTTTCCTTTTTTAAAGGCACCATTTTTTCTTTTGGTTTTTGTATTTCTTGAGTGGTCTCATTGCCAATTGTATTCGCATTACCTGCGGTCACTAAAGCCTCACTTTTAGCTGGATTATATTTGTAATTTTGAGCACTCAAGGCTTGAAAGGTCTTGCGCATGGCATCGACATAGGCTTTGTCGAACTCTTTTATTCTACTTTCTCCTAAAGGCGAGGTATACACGACTCTGTCGTTACAATCTTTTAATTGAATTTTAAGTTTTGTTTTAAACAAACCCGATTCTTTTAACACATTAGCCTTTAAAGCTAAGCACCTATTAAAAATAAGCTCGTCTGGGTAAATTTCACTTTCCATTAAAGCAATAAACCCTTCTTTTTCAAATAAAAATTTTGCCAATTCGTTTAAGCGATATTGATTTTCTTCATTTAAAAAACCAAATTTTTTCGGAACAATTACGTATTTATAATCATTTAAAACAGATTGAGAGAATGCAGTACTAATTATAAAACAAGCTAAAAACAGTGAGATTAATTTAGTTTTCATATTTTTAAATATAGAGTTTAATGGTAAATGTAAATATACAATTTGTAAGTTATAAATAATTTTTTAACTGAAGTAAATCATTTATTTGCTTAAAACCAGTACCGACTTCCTTATTAAAATCTCCAAAATAAATAGCATCCATTCCAATATTTTTAGCCCCAAGTATATCGGCCTCGTAACTATCACCTATCATTAAAGCCTGGTCTACCGTGGTATTTGCGTTTTTAAGCGCGTAATTAAAAATTAAGGGATTGGGCTTTTTAACTCCTACAGATTCCGAATTTGTAACCGTTTTAAAATAAAGGTTAATCTTAGCGTTTTTTAGCTTCTTATGTTGAATTTCTCTAAATCCATTGGTAATAATATGGAGGGTGTATCTAGATTTTAAATAATCTAAGATCTCAAAGGTGTTGTCGAATAAGTGATTAAAGCTGCTTAAATGTGTGATATAATCGTCAGACAACTGGTTAATAAGCTTGTTATTAATTGCATAATTCATTGCAGTAAAGGCTTCGTTTAATCTACCGAAGCGCAGTGATGCTTTATCAATTTTTTCATCTCTATAAAGCCGCCAGTACTTTAGATTAATAGGTTCGTAATACGATAAAAATTCACGCAAATCAATTTGGACATTGTTCATTTTAAAAATTTTATCGAATGTTAATGCCGAATTTTTATCGAAATCCCAAAGGGTATGATCTAAGTCGAAAAAAATATCTGTGATGCCTTTAATTTTCATTTTGCTGATTCTAAAATAATATTAAATAGTTCTTTAAACCCTTTCCAGCGATGTATATTGCTAAAGGTATAGTTATGAAAAACGGGGACAAACTCGCCGTTTACCTTCTTTATTTCATTTATTATTTGATTTAATGCCTTCTTTTTGTCTAATTGTGATTGATTTTTTAACAAAGCAAAATCCATAAGGTGATAGCCATAAACTTTTAAAGGGGTCTGCGTTTCGTAATCTAAATCGTAAAATAAAAATGGTGTACAGGAACCTGCTCTAAACCCAATATGATTGATATAACCCATGGTATAATCTTCTTTAATTTCTAATTCGATAAGATTTCTGTAAGATTCGGGCAAATTAAGTTTAGAGTGAGAATGCCTCGATGCTGTTAAAGCGGTGTTTATAATCGCCTCCATTTGCAGTTTCTCTTTCTTTAAAATAGCACTGTCTTCCATAGCAAAATAAGAAGCTTTTAAGCCTACCGTACTATAGTCTGCCACTTGTTTTATAAGGGATCTCAATTTCTTTTTGTTAACATTTACACCTTTATCGTATGTGGAGTAATTGCCTATTAAAAAGAAAAACATAAATTTATAACGACACTGTTTTTGCTTATTGATTATATACTTAAAAGTATCGAAAGTGTCTTTTTTTAAACTTAAAATAATAACAAACCTTTCGTATAAACTTCTAAACCTAAATCGCAAAATATCTTTAATAGTACCGCCAAAAGTCCTTAAAAACCCCTGAAGCTTATATTTGTAGGCACTAGGCACATCAATTACCGGTTTAATACGATAGGATTTTTTTGGAAATTTAAAATCTGGTAAATGATCTTGCAAAGCGGCTTTAAATTTTAAAGCCCAAATATCGACAACTGGTTGATGTAAAAAATTATGTTTGAATGCCAAACTCTCGGTAGCCAAAAACCTACCATACGAGTCTCTTACTTGGGGTAAGTACTCCTCGTATCTGGATAATAAATAAAAAGATGCCGAAAAAATATCGAATGGTAAAGCACATTTCTCACCATTGTAAAAGAAACATTTGGTATCTTCCCAATCGTGTACTTGAATATCTAAATCCGACAGCCCTTGCTCAAATAATACATCGTGACTTTTAATAAAAAATTCGTTTGAAAGTTGCTGTCTTGTGTACGACATTTTTAAATTATCGTGTGCAATAAACTCTTCAATTACCGTTGTAAACTTAACATCTATACCCAAAATATTGGTGCAAATATGCTTAAATACATATTTTAATCTTGGGGTTATTTTGTGAGTGTAAACTAATAGCATATATAATGTTTAGCTGAGCTTTGTAACTATTTTAATATTTTGGAGTTCTTTTTGGAAACGTTTGCTTTTTTTTAATTTATGTTATAACATGGAGGCATCGGCAAAACTATAGTAAGCCTTTTCTGTTATAATTAAATGATCTAAAACTCTAATATCTATACTTTGAGCTGCCGTTTTTAACTTTTGAGTAATTTGTATATCGGCTTCACTGGGTTTTAAAGTTCCTGAAGGATGATTATGCACCAAAATTAAACCAATTGCTCCAAATTGCAGCGCATTTTTAAGAACTAAACGCACATCGACCAAAGTACCTGTTATACCTCCTTTACTCAATTGATTTTTTTGAATCACTTTATTAGAATTATTCAGATAAATAATCCAAAATTCTTCGTGTTCCAACTCACCTATTATAGGCTGCATCAATTCAAAAACCGATGTACTCGAACTAATTTTATATTTATCTAAAGCCGCCTCACTTCTTCGTCTTCTCCCTAATTCCATGGCTGCAACTACGGTAATAGCTTTAGCTTCGCCAATGCCTTTAAATGCCATTAATTGCTCTACAGACAGTTTACCTAGCTCACTTAAACTATTATTAACACTAGCAAATATGCGTTTGCATAAGGCTACAGCACTTTCTTCCCTATTGCCAGAACCTATTAAAATAGCAAGCAACTCTGCATCGCTTAAAGCAACTTTACCTTTGTGCAGTAATTTTTCACGTGGCTGATCGTCTTGTGCCCAATTTTTAATTGATAATGATGATGATTTCTCTATAGACATGTGATAAATATAATTATTGTAAATTTATAAAATTGTAATAACTATAAATAAATTCTTAAACCCAGTTGAAATATCCACCGAAACACTATCAAGAAAACAATATTAATCACCTAATAACCGTGATTAAAACCTATCCCCTAGCAACGCTAATTTCAGTAGAAAACAAGATGCCGCTAATAACACATTTACCTTTAATTTATAATAAAAAGGGGAAGCTTATTGGTCATATTGATAAAAACAACCCACAAGCAAAATTACTGAAAGACCAAATACCCATTAACGTTATCTTTTCTGGTCCTGACTGCTATATTTCTCCTAATGTTTGCAAAAGCTCTGAGTTGCCGACTTGGAATTACATAAAAGTACATTTAAAAGGCCAAGTAAGCGCCATTAATAGCACAGAAACCCTAAAACAAAGTTTAGTTGATTTGACAACATTTATGGAACATCCAGAACATCAATTCAAATTAGACATAAACCACCCCAAAATGCACAGTTTGATACATTATATACAGGGTTTTGAAATTGATATTACCCATTGGGAAGGAAAATTCAAGCTCTCGCGAGACAAAAACATTACAGACATGAGCCATGCCAAAGAAGAACTTATAAGAGTGCATCAAACGAGTATCAGATCTTTTTTAGACTCCATATTTAGTCGTTAAATACACCTTGATAGGATAAGGCTATATTGGTTTTGCCTAATTAAAAACCCCTATAATTTGAACGCTATTTGAAAAAGCAAGAAATGAGCTTTTAAAAAAACCTATTATTTTGTGTTGTTACTTAGAAACACAGAGAATAATGTCAAGTCTTTATTCACAATTATCTTGTAAATATTTATCATGCCAACCTAGCACTACAAAAAATAAGGTTGACACCAAAGCTTGAAAGAATTAAATGTTAAACTCAAAAAGGATTTAGATGATTCTAAAATAAATCATCTAAATCCCAAATCGCCTTAAAATGGCGCTTGTCCAATTGCAGAAAGATTTTCGTTTATTTCAAAAACCCTGCCTTTTATGTCTGTATATCCAAAGTTTTTTAAACGTTCGGAATGCATTTTAAGATACTGCTCTGCATGTTCTCGAGTGTCGAACATATACACACCACCCGCCATATTCTCTTTCTGGTTCTCCGTCCAAAATTTCCAAATAAAACCAGGTTCTTTAACAATACTTTCTGCAAGATCCTTCATTTGATTTGCCATTTCTTTTCCCCATACATCTTTATGCGGAAAATCTACATACATGATTACTGCCATAATATTTTAGTTCTAAATTAAGCCACAAAGTTATATAGAACACCTTATATTTCTGCAAAGAATACCATAAAATTAAGTACGATGCTTAAAACGATTTAGAACACATTTAAAATCACTAATGTCCGATTAAAAATATTGTGATGCTGTCAATCCTTTTAAAATAAAGAACTTTGCACATTTTTTTAAATGTACCTTGCTTATTTGAAACAATTATTATGATGATTATTCGCTTTATGTCATAAACCTATAAGTTAGTAACTTATGATGACATCTTTCTGCCGACAGGAAAATAAATATTTATTTTTATTCCGCGATAATCTTCGGAATATGCGGGATAATTCTCTCTTATCTATATTTGTTTTCTCGCTGATTTCGCGGATGAACGCAGATTTTTTCGTCGTATGACGAAAAACAGACATACAGATTAAGATTTAAAGGAGATTTTTTTTAATTAAAGTACTTCTGTTTATCAGCTAGTTAGAATCAAGTCTTTGTTCTTAATTCTAAAAGCGAAGCGGTCTTATGTCTGTTATCGGACATTGATGATTTAAAATAGTTATTGCCTAACCGTGTTTTTTAGGTTTAAACCGAGATGACTTCTTATTAGCTTAAAAATTCTTTACTTTTGCAAGACGTAAATCAAACGAAAAAGAAAAATTAAAATCAACACTTTTTATGAAATCTATAAAAATTTTATTTGTTTTTGCCTTAAGCCTATTTGTAACCGATGCTTTTTCTCAAGACGATAAACTAAAGTTTAAAACAAAATGGGATAACGGTTTAAAAATTGAAAGTGAAGATGAACAATTTAAATTAAAATTTGGTGGAAGAATAATGGCCGATTATTCTTTGTTTAATCAAAATAACGACTTAGATAATGCTTTTAATAAGCTAGAAATAACAGAAGCTTTAGAAATTAGAAGATCTCGTTTCTTTTTGTCGGGTTCTATTTACAACAATACAGCCTTTAAATTACAAATAGATTTCACCGATAAAAAAGTATCTCTTAAGGATGTTTACATACACCTCAAAAACATTCCTATTGTAGGAAATTTGCAGGTTGGTCATTTTAAAGAACCTCTTAGACTAGAGTCTCTAACAACCAATAAGTACATTACGTTTATAGAAAGGGCTTTCCCTACAGATTTTACTCCAGAAAGATCGAATGGGATAATGATTTTTAATGATTTTTTAAACCGTAGATTATCGGCGCAATTAGGTTATTTTAAGCCTTCAAACAACAAAGGACGCGCAGTAACAGGCCGAATTACGGGCTTATTAGTAAATAATGAAGCTGATAACAACATACTACATGTTGGTGCAGGATTTAGCCATAGAAATATTGATACCTACTCGATAAGTGCTAAGCCAGCACATCTAGCCCCAGAGTATATTGATACCGGTGATATCTTAAATGTTAAACACGTTAACATGTTAAGTTTAGAGGCCGCATATATAATCAAATCTTTTACACTGCATGGTGAGTATATGTCATCTGATGTTAAAACCGACATAAATAACTATAACTTTTCAAGCTACTTTGGTCAAGCCAGTTATTTTATAACAGGAGAATCTGCTAATATTGCAAGTTCTTATCACGGTTTTGGTAGAGTTAAACCAAACAAAAACCTTGGTGATGGCGATGGGTTAGGTGCTTGGGAATTAGCGTTTCGTTTTACTAGTGCAAACCTAGACTCCAAAAGTATTATTGGAGGACAACAAGAAAACATAAGCATTGGTTTAAACTGGTATTTAAACTCGGCAACCAGAATAAAATTTAATAATGTATTAGCCAATGTAAAAGGAAAAGGGAATGCCAATGTTTTTCAAGTTAGATTTCAAATCGATTTTTAAGTCGTAAAAAGGATTATATTTTGCAGACCTTTAGAATGTAGGTATGTGGGGCTTAAATTTAAAACTAAGGCCTCTGTACCTACATTTTTGTTTTAAAAACCACCTCCTGTAATATCACAATATAAAGCTACTTTTATTTTAAGCCTACCAGCCACTTCTCCATTTTTTTTCTGTTAACAACTATCTTAATAAGATATTTTTCTTTCTAATCTTCAAATAGAATTATTGGTTATGTTTGACCTTGAATTTGGTGCTTTTACAATACCATTATTGTATAGGATTAAAAGGGAATTAGGTGAAAACCCTAAACTGTTCCCGCAGCTGTAAGCTCTAAAACAAGGTTTCACATTCTTTAGTCACTGTCCAATTTACACGGATGGGAAGACGTGAGACTAGAGCGAGTCAGAAGACCTGCCAAATTCGTGAACATGCTAAACTTTCGGGACAAAAGTTACTGGCAGAAAATAGTCTTATGTTGCATAAGCCATAGGTTTCTCAATATAGTTTATAAATCGTAAAAAAGATGGCTGGGTTTACCCTGTTATCTCATTTACACAAAGCCATATCATGTATTATCACAGCCTACAAATAGTGTTACAGGAAGTGCCTGGAGAGGTTAGTATTTGCTTTAGCATTTCAGGTTGCAAGATTCGCTGCCAAGGGTGTCATTCCCCATTTTTGTGGAAAGAAAAAAGCGGAACAGCACTCACACCTTCCTTATACAACGATGTGCTAAATAAATATAAAGGTTTTGCAACCTGCGTGTTATTCATGGGAGGCGAATGGCACAAAAATAGCCTAATTAATTATTTAGAGCTCGCTCAAAAAAAAGGCTATAAAACTTGCCTGTATACTGGTGAAGACCGTATTGACAACAAGATCTTGAAATCTTTAGATTGGGTAAAAACCGGTAAATGGATTGCCCACCTTGGAGGTTTGGAGTCTAAAACAACCAATCAAAAATTTATAGAAGTCAAATCAAACAAAATATTAAATCATTTATTCTTAAAACCTATTGAGTCATGATTAGATTAACCCAAGAACAAGTAAATCAAAAAATTAGTTTTATTAGTAATTATATAAACGCTAATAACGCCGCAGATGGCTCGAAAATGGATGCCAACGCTAATGTATCTTCTAAAAATATTGCCACCCTAGAAGCCGAGCTCAATAAAGACATTAACGTACAAGTAAACCGACAGTTAGTAAAAAACAAAATTGCACAACTTTTTGGAGACGATTTAGCTAACGAATATGTAAGACAAATAGAAAATCATGAGATTTATGTGCACGATGAAACTTCTCTAAAGCCTTATTGCACTTCTATAAGTATGTATCCTTTTTTGTTTGATGGTTTAACAAAATTGGGTGGCGAAAGTAAAGCACCACAGCATTTAGAAAGTTATTGTGGCGAATTTATAAACCTGGTTTTCGCAATTAGTTCTCAATTTGCAGGCGCCCTAGCTACTGTAGAGTTCTTGTTGTACTTTGATTATTTCGCAAAAAAAGATTATGGCGATAACTACCTCATTACCAAATCGTCAACCATAGAAAATCATTTACAACACGTTATCTATTCTATAAACCAACCCGCTGCAGCTAGAGGATATCAATCTGTATTTTGGAATATTTCACTATACGACGAAAAATATTTTAACAGCCTCTTTGGCGATTTTGTTTTTCCAGATAACGCTAAACCTAATTGGGAAACTTTAAAAAAACTACAACAATTCTTTATGACCTGGTTTAATAAAGAAAGGGAAAAAGCGGTATTAACATTTCCTGTAGTTACGGCCGCTATGTTAGTAAAAGAAGGAAAGCCTGTAGACCATGAATTTGCAAATATGTGTGCTAGCGAATTAAGCGAGGGGAACTCTTTCTTTATATACCAGTCGGAAAGTGCCGATAGTTTAGCATCTTGCTGCCGATTAAGAAACGAAATTAGCGATAATACCTTTAGCTATTCGCTTGGTGCTGGTGGTGTTTCTACAGGTTCTATAAATGTGATAACGGTAAACATGAATCGTTTAATTCAACAAGATAAAGACCTTAAAATTGAAATAGACAAAATCCAAAAGTACCAAGTCGCTTACAGAAAGTTAATTGAAGAATACAAAAATGCTGGAATGTTGCCGGTTTACGATGCTGGTTTTATTTCTTTAGACAAGCAATTTTTAACAATTGGCATTAATGGTATGGTTGAAGCTGCCGAAAGCCAGGGCATAAAAGCAGAAAACAGTGAGGCTTACAAAAATTTTGTGTCTAAAAACCTAGAAGTTATTTACAACGCCAATAAAGCGGCAAAAAAAGAATACGGATACATGTTTAACACCGAATTCGTTCCTGCCGAAAACCTAGGCGTAAAAAATGCGAAATGGGATAAAGAAGATGGCCTATTCGTGCCTCGCGATTGTTACAATTCTTATTTCTATCCAGTTGAAGACACCTCAATAAACACATTAGACAAAATCATACTTCATGGCAATGAAACCATTAAATATTTAGACGGAGGTTCTGCACTACATTTAAATTTGGAAGAGGCACCGAATAAAGAAGGGTTTTTAAAACTGATAAATGCCACGGCCTTAGCAGGCTGTAATTACTTTTGTTTTAATATAAAAGTTACTATTTGTAACGATTGTGAAAACATAGATAAACGCACTTTACAACAATGTAGCAAGTGCCATTCTAAAAATATAGATTACGGCACTAGGGTTATAGGGTATTTAAAGCGTATATCTAACTTTAGTTCTGCGAGACAACATGAGCACGATTTAAGATTTTATCACCTTAACAACCCTAAAATATCTGAACCTCAACATTTAGAAACCGAAGTCATACCAAATTAGCCATGTCATGCCGCATATAATTCGTTTACTCACATCTTTCTATTTTATAAATAGGAGTTCGTGATGTGCTTCGCAGTTCTTTTTCGCCCATATTTCGGTATAAAATAAAACCATAACTCAGGCTATGCTTTGATTTTAGCTCACGCTTCTATTATAGTAAAAAAAAGAGTTCGTGAATCTGCGATTTCTATCTCATCTGGACAAAAAATAATTCAAATTAATAAAACGACATTTCAAAACTAAATTGGTATAATACCAAATTAACAATACAACATTTCAAAATTAATTTGGTATAATTTAAAAACACGGAGACCACAACAAATCATATTCTAGTGTTATAGGTTAAGCTAAAAAAACCTTTATAAGTTTGAGAACGTTTATATGTTATAGGCGTTCTCAAATTTGAAATCGCTAAAAGATGGTGTTATTTTTTTCTTTCAATTACATAATTCACCATAAGTTTTAGTGAATTTTTATATGGAGAATCTGGATAAGTTTCTAATAATTCTAGGGCTTCAGCTTGATACCTTTTCATCTTATGCACCGCATAGTCTAAACCCCCATTGTTTTTCACAAAAGCAATAACCTCTTTGACGCGCTTTTTATCTTTATTATGATTTTTTATAGAATTAATTAACCAGCGTTTATCTTGTTTATTAGCATGATTTAGGGCATAAATTAACGGCAAGGTCATTTTTTGCTCCTTAATATCAATACCTGTAGGCTTGCCTATTTGGGTTTCACCATAGTCGAACAAATCGTCTTTTATTTGAAAGGCCATACCTATAAGCTCTCCAAATTTGCGCATTTTTTCTACATCTTCAGATTGTGGTTTAACTGATGCTGCTCCCAAGCTACAACAAGCCGCGATAAGTGTTGCGGTTTTCTGACGGATAATCTCGTAATAAACCTCCTCGGTAATATCTAATTTGCGAGCCTTTTCGATTTGAAGCAGCTCACCCTCACTCATTTCGCGAACGGCAATAGATATAATTTTAAGTAAATCGAAATCGTTATTATCAATAGACAATAACAGGCCTTTTGAGAGCAGATAATCGCCAATTAAAACAGCTATTTTGTTTTTCCACAAGGCGTTTATAGAGAAGAATCCGCGGCGGCGGTTGCTATCGTCCACGACATCGTCGTGAACTAATGTCGCCGTGTGTATAAGTTCTATAACCGATGCGCCTCTATACGTGCGCTCGTTTACCTCGCCGTTAGTTACCATTTTAGACACCAGAAACACAAACATTGGCCGCATTTGCTTCCCTTTACGATTAACAATGTAATGTGTAATGCGATTTAGTAAAGCCACTTTACTAGCCATAGATAATTGAAACTTTTGTTCGAAAAGTTCCATTTCGTCAACTATAGGCTGTTTTATTTGTTCTACTATTTTCATTGAAAAATTAAAGATACCACTTCAAATACAATAGGATATCTAACTTAAAGAAAGTCCTAACTAGGTAAAGATATCGCATTAACTCTTGTTAGCCAATTGCCCACAAGCAGCATCGATGTCTTTACCTCGGCTTCTACGTACGTTAACTACTATTCTATTTTTTTCTAAACTGCTTATATAGTTTTCTAAAGCACTATTGGAAGCCTGTTGGAAGCGCCCATCGTCAATAGGATTATATTCGATAATATTAACTTTACAAGGCACGTGTTTACAAAACTCAATTAAAGCATCGATATCTTTTTTGAGAATCGTTAATATCTTTCCAAACCACATATTCGTAGCTAATTTTACGACCAGTTTTTTGATACCAATACTGTAAGGATTCTTTTAAATCTTTTAACGGAAAAGTTTCGTTAAACGGCATGATAGACGTGCGAACCTCATCGATAGCAGAGTGCAAGGACACGGCTAAATTGAATTTTACCGCATCGTCTGCCATTTTTTTAATTATTTTAGGAACACCAGAGGTTGAAACTGTAATACGTTTGGCCGACATGCCTAGCCCTTCAGGAGAAGTGATTTTATCGATGGCTTTAATAACGTTATTATAATTCATAAGTGGCTCACCCATACCCATAAACACAATATTGCTCAACGGTCTATCGAAATACAATCTACTTTGGTTGTCGATAGCGACAACTTGATCGTAAATTTCGTCTGGGTTTAAATTACGCATACGTTTTAAACGCGCTGTTGCACAAAATTTGCAATCTAAACTACAACCCACTTGACTGGACACACAGGCTGTTGTTCGTGTTGGTGTTGGTATTAAAACCGACTCAACAATTAAATTATCGTGTAAACGTACCGCATTTTTAACTGTACCATCGCTACTGCGCTGCATATTATCAACCTGAATATGGTTAATAACAAAGTTATCTTCAAGCATTTTTCGGGTTTCTTTCGAAACATTGGTCATGTCTTCAAAATTATAAACCGATTTTTGCCAGAGCCACTCGTAGACTTGATTACCTCTAAATGCGTTATCACCTTGCTTTACAAAGAACTCCCGAAGTTGTTCTTTGGTAAAGGCTCGTATGTCTTTTTTCTTAATTTCCATCTCGTTGCAAAAATAGTGAAAGGATTTCGATTGACGCAGTACCGTTAGTACTTTTAATCTATGCTAAGCTTTGCATTAGGGATTGATGCGGCATCCTTTTTAAAACGGTTTAAAACCTAATTCTTTATTAAACCAACAATGGGCCAATAGAACGGTTAACTCCGTTTGGCAATGCCCTTTTTAAAAAGATATAGCGGAAAGCCCGACCCTTTTTAGGGTAATGCCAAAAACATGAATATATTTTTAATTTAAAGCATAAAAAAGCCTTGTAAAAACAAGGCTCTTAACTTTTATATAATTAGCATGGCATCACCATAACTATAAAATTTATATTTTTCTTTAACGGCTTCTTCGTAAGCGCGTTTTGCAAAATCGTATCCAGCAAAAGCCGAAACCATCATTAACAATGTAGATTTTGGTGTATGAAAATTAGTAACCATACAATTTGCAATACTAAAATCGTATGGTGGGAAAATAAACTTATTGGTCCAACCATTAAACTCGTTTAGCTCACCGTTTGTAGATACCGCACTTTCTATAGCGCGCATTGAGGTAGTCCCAACTGCACAAATGCGCTTTTTGTTTTTTAAGGCATTGTTAACAATTTTAGTTGCTTTTTCTTCAATTATTAACTCTTCGCTATCCATTTTGTGTTTAGAAAGATCTTCGACCTCTACAGGATTAAATGTGCCTAATCCTACGTGAAGCGTAACTTCTGCAAAATCGACACCTTTAATTTCTAAGCGTTTTAATAAATGTTTAGAAAAGTGCAAACCTGCCGTTGGAGCAGCAACAGCACCTTCGTTTTTGGCAAAAATAGTCTGGTAACGATCTTCGTCTTCCGGCTCTACCTCTCTCTGGATATATTTTGGGAGTGGTGTTTCGCCCAATTCGGTTAATTTTTTACGGAATTCCGTATACGATCCGTCGTATAAAAACCGAAGAGTACGTCCTCTAGACGTCGTATTATCTATAACCTCGGCAACTAAACTCTCGTCTTCACCAAAATATAGTTTATTTCCAATTCTTATTTTTCTTGCTGGATCTACCAAGACGTCCCATAAACGTTGCTCTTCATTTAATTCTCTTAAAAGAAAGACTTCTATTCTCGCTCCCGTTTTTTCTTTATTTCCAAATAGTCTTGCTGGAAATACTTTGGTGTTATTGAGAATCATAACGTCACCTTCATCAAAATAATCAATGAGATCTTTAAACATTTTGTGTTCGATGGTTTGTTCTTTTCTGTTTAAAACCATTAAACGCGATTCGTCTCTGTTCTCTGCTGGATATTCAGCTAATAACTCGTCTGGTAACTCGAAACCAAATTGTGATAACTTCATGTATATTTATTTAATTAGGCGAAATTGCTTTGTAAGATTGCAAATATACAATCTGCGCATAGGCCTTGTCAAGTATTTCAGTGTATATTATTTAAAATAGCTCTTAATATGGGAAATAATAATCCCATACCCGATAATGTGATTGTTTTTAAAAAGTACAAGAACATCTAAACACCTATGCCATTAGTTCGATGTTATTTTAAACCCCAGTGCTTTTAAATCGTCCCAATACGTGGGATACGATTTCGACACTACCATAGCGTCTTCTATAATAAGCGACTTCTTTAGTGCTAAAGGTGCAAAAGCCATGGCCATTCTATGATCGTGATAGGTGGCAATAGATACCTTATCGTTAATTATGTTTGAAGGGTGTAAATACAAAGTATCGTTTGTAATATCGACTTGCCCCCCTAATTTTTCAATTTCGGTTTTTAAAGCAACTAGTCGATCTGTTTCCTTTATTTTAAGGGTATGAAGACCCTGTAAATCACAGGCCACCCCTAATGCGAAACAAGTTACTGCAATCGTTTGTGCAATATCGGGTGCGTTTATTAAATTGAAGCTTTTGGCTTCTTTATGTTCTGAAACTTTTGTTAGTGTTATGCTGTTGTTAGAAAAACTAGTTTCTACTCCAAATTCTTTATAAATACCCACTAAAGCCGAATCGCCTTGCAAAGAATTTTTGTTATATGAAGACAACATAATTTCTGTTCCCAAATCGCTCAATGCCACTATACTAAAAAAATAGGATGCCGAAGACCAGTCTGATTCCACAGTTAGTTTTTTAGTGATTGGTTTTTTGGTATTCGGTTTTACCGTTATGGTATTGTTAATAAACGTAGACTCTACCCCAATTTGATCCAACAAACTCAAGGTCATTTTTATATAAGGGATAGACGTGATTTCACCTTCTAAAGTTAATTCGATACCGTTTTCGAGTTTTGAAGCGATTAATAATAACGCAGAAATATACTGACTACTCACATTGGCTTGTAAGGTTACTTTGTTTTTAGTCAGTTTTTTTCCTTTTATCTTTAGTGGCGGAAACCCGACCTTTTCTACGTAACTAATGTCTGCTCCCAACTCTTTTAAGGCCTCTACCAAAATTTTAATGGGACGTTCTTTCATCCTATGGGAACCTGTAAGGGTGACTTCTCGGTTGTCTTGAATAGCGAAATAAGCCGTTAAAAATCGCATGGCTGTTCCCGCATGATGAATATCTACAATACTCGATGTGTCGGCCAATGCTTTGGTCATTAATTCACTATCATCAGAGTTTGAAACATTGTTTAATACAAGCTCTGGGTAAAGTGCTTTAAGCAGCAATAGCCGGTTAGATTCACTTTTAGAACCTGTTATGGTGATTTTAGTTTTACGATTTACTAGTTGCGACTTATTAAGGGTAATACTGCTCATTGTAAAAATTTGTAACGAATTAAAGCTGGCTAATTTACTTTAATTTTTCGTTATTATGATGTCTATCGTGGTCTCGTTTTGCTTTCTTATCCATTCTTGCATCGAAGGCTTGTTGTAAATCTACGCCTGTTTGATTTGCTAAACACAGTACTACAAACAACACATCGGCGAGTTCTTCACCTAAATCTTTGTCTTTGTCGCTTTCTTTTTCACTTTGCTCGCCGTAGCGTCGTGCTATAATTCGGGCAACTTCGCCAACCTCTTCGGTTAGTTGTGCCATATTAGTAAGTTCGTTAAAATAGCGCACACCATGCGCTTTAATCCAATTATCTACTATTATTTGTGCGTTTTTGATGTTCATTATTATGGGCATTTAAAGATTGTTATTCTTGGTGTTTGTTTAATAAGATACAAAATGTCAAATGAGAGATTTTCATTCTTTATTTTTTGAATCGATAACAATGGTAACGGGGCCATCGTTAATTAATTCTACTTTCATGTCTGCACCAAACTCACCAGTTTGAACGCGTTTTCCTAATTCAATTTCTAAGGTATTTACAAAGGCTTTGTATAATGGAATCGCCATATCTGGCTTTGCCGCTTTTATATAACTTGGCCGGTTTCCTTTTTTGGTAGAGGCATGTAAAGTAAACTGACTCACTACAATAATATCGCCTTTTACATCTAATAGAGATTTGTTCATTACACAGTTTTCATCATTAAAAATGCGAAGATTTACTGTTTTTTTAGCCAACCATTCTATATCGTTTTGAGTGTCTTCACTAACAATACCCAGCAAAATTAACAATCCGTTTTCTATTGAAGCTACGGTTTCATGTTCAACTTTAACACTTGCTTTTGAAACTCTCTGAATAACTACTTTCATACCATTAAATACCTTAAAGGAAAGACTTTATATATTGTATAGTCGCACTTAAGTAAACGCGTATTTTTTCTTCATCCGTTAAAAAAACCATTACTCGTTATCCCAGTCATCTGTTCTGTAATGTTCATCTTCGCCTTCAAGAATTTGCAAATAACTACGGTAGCGTGAAAAAGCTATTTTGTCTTCATCTAAAGCTTTTTTTACCGCGCAATGAGGCTCTTTAACATGCAAGCAATTATTGAATTTACAATATTGTTTAAGTTCGAAAAATTCTGGAAAATAATCACCAACTTCTTCTTTTTCCATGTCTACAACTCCAAAGCCTTTTATGCCCGGAGTATCTATAATTTTAGCTCCAAAACTTAAATCGAACATTTCGGCAAAAGTTGTGGTGTGCTGCCCTTGCATGTGCTGGGTAGAAATGGCTCTTGTTTTCAAATTTAATGCAGGCTCAATAGTGTTTACAAGGGTAGATTTTCCAACACCCGAATGCCCTGTAAACACGCTTACTTTATCTTGCATTAAAGCCTTTACTTTATCAACGTTTTTACCAGTAGTGGCCGATACCCCAATACATTCGTAACCGATTTTTCTATACACATGAGCTAAATATTTTACCTCGTTTAAAGTGTCTTCATCGTAGGTGTCAATCTTATTAAAAAGTAAAACGGTTTTAATAGAATAAGCTGCAGCGGTTACCAAAAACCTATCGATAAAACTGGTAAATGTTGGTGGATTGTTTATGGTAATCATTAAAAAAACCAAATCTATATTTGAAGCAATAATATGAGTTTGCTTAGAAAGTTTTACCGATTTTCTAACAATATAATTCTTACGGTCGTGGATCTTATAAATAATCCCAGATTCTTGATTATTGTGGGTTTCCAACTCAAAATCTACAATATCTCCTACAGCTATAGGGTTGGTACTTTTAATGTCCTTTAAGCGGAATTTGCCTTTTATACGGCATTGATACGTTTCACCTAACTCGGTTTTAACGGTGTACCAGCTTCCTGTTGATTTATATACGCGTCCTGTCATAGTTTTTTCAAAAGTAACGCTAAAAATATTTTAATTTAAATAAATTTTAATTATTCTTGCTTTTAATTTTAACAAAAATACCAACATGAAAAAATTACTTATTATTTTGGCTGTATGCCTTTTTTCCTTTTTGGATGCAACTGCTCAAGTGGAGTACAAAATTGTAACTAGTGTCGAATCCATTGTTCCTAATGGCCTAGGACGTTCAAGAATGATTAGCGCTAACGACAAAAAAGATTATCAAGAATTCACCACATCACAAACAGAAGAAGACAATTCCCGCAATAAATCTAAACGCGCTGACATTAGGGTTAAAGCATTTGACGAAACTAAACTTTTAAACTTCTACAATTTAGGAGGTATTCGCTTTCAAAACATAGCTGCAAATGATGCCATTATTACTTCTAAAATAAATACTATGATTGAAGAGGGCTGGGATTTAGCTTTTGTTTCAAGTGCTGTAGAAAGCGAAGCTGGAAAAGGAGATGGAAAAGGTATTTTTATTACCAGATACATTTTTAAAAGAAATATACAATAGCATTCATTAATTTTTGATAAGAGATATAAGACCGCTTCGCTTTTAGACATTAGAAGCTAGAATCGATTCTAGCTAATTAACAAAAGTGACTTTATTATTAAAACATCTTATCGAACACTTTATTACTATTTTAGATCATTAAGGTCTCATTTTAAAAGACGCGTAAAGTTTTATATTTAAAAGAGATTGGCGATACTAAGACGTTTTTAGTCGGACATTCATAAATAGTATTAAATAAAAATGCCTCGCAATTGTGAGGCATTTTTATTTTTGTAAACCAATAAATCAATTATCCATTAATTATCTTTTCTTGATGGTTAATCGATTCTTGATGAATGGCTTTAAACATTTTTAAAATAAACTCTTCACTTAGCCCGTGCTCTTGTCCTTCTAAAACCATTTTGCCTAAAATTTCGTTCCAGCGCTTAGACTGCAAAACAGCCACGTTTTTCGACTTTTTAAGCTCTCCAATACCATCGGCCGATTTCATACGCTTGCCAAGCAACTCAATGATTTGATTATCGATAACATCAATTTGTGCTCTTAAATTCTCAAGAGATTTATTGTATTCTGCTTCAGTATCTGTTTCTTTTCTAATTTTTAAATCCTTCATAATTTGAACTAAAGTAGATGGTGTTACTTGTTGCGCGGCATCGCTCCAGGCATTATCTGGGTCGTAATGTGTTTCAATCATCAAGCCATCAAAATTTAAATCTAGTGCTGCTTGAGACACATCAAAAATCATGTCTCTCTTTCCCGTAATGTGCGATGGATCGTTAATTAAAGGAATATCTGGGAATTTATTTTGAAACTCAATAGCTAATTGCCACTCGGGATTATTTCTAAACTTAGACTTCTCGTAGGTAGAAAATCCTCTGTGAATAGCTCCTATGTTTTTAACTCCAGCTTTGTAAATTCTTTCTATACCGCCTAACCATAAAGCCAAATCTGGGTTTACTGGATTTTTTATAAGTACCGGCTTATCTGTACCCTGTAAAGCATCGGCGATTTCTTGCATAATAAACGGACTTACGGTAGAGCGTGCTCCAATCCATAATAAATCGACATCATGCTCTATGGCTAATTTAACATGGGCTGCGTTGGCTACTTCAGTACAAATTTTCATTCCTGTTTCTGCCTTTACTTTTTGCAACCATTTTAAACCCAAAGCTCCAACACCTTCAAACATTCCTGGTCGCGTTCTGGGTTTCCAAATACCCGCTCTAAAATAACTCACATCCGTATCTTTTAGCTCGTGTGCTATTTTTAAAACCTGTTCTTCTGTTTCTGCACTACATGGCCCGGCAATTACTAGTGGATGTTTTAACTTTAAATCATCCAACCAAGTTCTCATTTCTTTTGTGTTTTCCATATCTCTTTTGTGTTTTAGATAGTCTCTTAGAAAGAAAAAGCTATCTTTTAATTACTTTATAGTCGTTTTTAAATTATACGATTACGTTTAAAATATCTTTTATATAGTTGGTATCTTTCATTTCTTTAAATATAGCTTCAAAATCATCTTTTTCCATAAATTCTTTAAATTGTGTGAGGTTGGCAATATAAGCTTCTAATGTTTCGATAACATTAGTTTTGTTTTGCTCGAAAATAGGTGTCCACATTTCTGGTGAGCTTTTAGCTAATCGCACCGTCGATTCGAATCCACTGCCTGCCATATCGAAAATATCACGTTCATTCTTCTCTTTATTAATAACGGTTTTACCTAACATAAAGGAACTGATATGCGATAAATGTGACATATAAGCAATGTGCTTATCATGAGCCTGCGGATTCATATATCGAATACGCATACCAATATCTGCAAACAACTTCAGGGCCTTTTCCTGAAGCTTAAAGGCTGTTTTTTCAACCTCACATATAATGTTTGTTTTACCCACAAACAACTCGGGAATGGCCGCATGAGGTCCAGAATGTTCTGTACCCGCAATAGGGTGCATGGCTAAAAAATTCCTGCGTTTTGGGTGATTTTCTACCACCTTACAAATATCTTCTTTGGTAGAACCAGCATCTACCACTAAGCTTTTATCTGAAATTAAATCTAAAACAGTTGGTAGTAATTTAACCGTGGCATCTACTGGAACCGATAATATAACCAAATCGGCGTTTACAACATCATCTAAAATCGCCTTTTTTTCAATCAGGTTTAATGATAGTGCAATATCTAATGTTTCCTCTTGTCTATCAATACCATGAATTGTAACGTCGGGGTTCTTTTTTTTAATATCTATAGCTAAGCTACCCCCTATTAAACCTACGCCTATTATATATATATTCTTCATTTTATTGCTAGCCCCATGTCGATAAAAGTTGAACTCTTAACTAGACCTATTGAGCGTTTTTTTATTTTTTAATTGGTCACCGTTACAAACAGAACCAATCATCTTCATTTGATTCTTTTAATAGCTTCTTCTAAATCTTCATTTGACGCGCATAACGAAAACCGAATATACCCTTCTCCCTGGCTTCCAAAAACAGTACCTGGTGTGATAAAAACATCCCGTTCTTTAAGAATCGTATCTATAAAGGCTTCTGCTTTTAAACCCTGAGGTAATTTTGCCCATACAAAAAGGCCTGTTGCATGCTCATCATAAGTACAATTTAAAGCATCTGCTAATTGCCAAACTAAATCTCGGCGTTTTTTATACAAGGTATTTAGAGTATCGAACCATGCTTTAGAGCATTGTAACGCCGCTATAGCACCTTTTTGAATGCCATAGAACATTCCCGAATCCATGTTACTTTTTACTTTTAACACATCCTTTATGTATTGGTGGTTTCCTACTAACATACCCACGCGCCAACCCGCCATATTAAAAGTCTTGCTCAGCGAATTAAGCTCTAAGCATACATCTTTAGCGCCTTTAACACTTAAAATACTTTTAGGCGAATTGTTAAGAATAAAGCTATACGGATTGTCGTTGACTATTAAAATATTATGGCGTTTTGCAAAGGCTACCAAATCTTCAAATAGCGTATCTGAAGCTTGAGACCCTGTAGGCATATGCGGATAATTAACCCACATTAATTTTACCCGACTTAAATCCATTTGCTCTAAGCGCTCCAAATCTGGCAACCAATTATTAGCGGCATCTAAATCGTATAAAACCGCCTTTGCTCCTACTAATTTTGTTACCGCTTGGTAGGTTGGATACCCCGGATTAGGAATTAAAACGGCATCGCCTTCATTTAAATACGCCATCGAGATATGCATGATGCCTTCTTTACTTCCCATAAGCGGTAATACCTCTGTTGCTGCCTCTAAGTTTACAGCATAATGGGTGTTATAAAAGCCCACTATAGCTTCACGTAACTCGGGTATTCCTTGATAACTTTGGTACTTATGGGCATGTCCCTCTAATAAACCGGCGGTTAAAGCTTCAACCACTTCTTGTGGTGGCTGTAAATCGGGACTGCCAATACCTAGATTAATAATGGGTTTTCCATTTGCCATAAGTTGGTTTACTTCTCTTAATTTTTTAGAGAAATAATACTCTTCTACTGTATGCAATCTGTTTGCAACTTCAATCATAACTTTGCATTTTTATATTCACCTAAAACTTTAAAATTATCAGCCATAATTTGTATTAAGGACTTTGCTTTTTTAAAATCAGAAAACGCATCAAAAGTAACATCTACAAAAAAGGAATATTTCCATGGCATATCAACAATAGGCAAGGATTGAATTTTTGTTAGATTGAGCTTACAGTCACTCATTACATTTAAAATAGTCGCCAAACTACCTCGTTTGTGATCGCTTACAAATTTTATAGAGGCTTTGTTTATTTGATCTTCAGGAAGTATGTTGTTTGATTTTCTTACAATAGCAAATCGCGTTTCATTATGCTTAATAGTTTGAATGCTGTGCGCTAAAATATTAAGGTCAAAAATATCGGCAGCCATAACACTGGCAATCGCAGCAACTCCTTTTAGTTGATTTTGACTAATACGTTGTGCAACCTCAGCGGTATCTTTATCTTCAATTAATTTAATATGGGGGTATTGTTTAAAAAATGCTTTACACTGCAATAATGCCATGGGGTGAGAATAGACTTCCTTAATATCTTGTATATCTTGATTTTTAAGCGCCATTAAATTGTGCTGAATATCGAGATAATGCTCGCCTACCACATGCAAATTATAATTATCAATTAAAGCATAATTTGGAATAATTGATCCCACAATAGAATTCTCTAATGCCATAATGGCCACATCGCAGGTTCCTGCAACTAGAGCATCTACAACACTATCGAAGGTTAAACACTCAATAGCTTGAACATCCTTATCGAAAAACTGCTGAGAAACAATATGATGGAACGACCCTTTTACGCCCTGAATGGCTACTGTTTTTATCAAAATTTTAATTTTTATATTAGACAACAAATCTTTATTAATGAGGGTTCAACCAAAGTTGAACAAAAAAAAAGTCCCGATTTTCATCGAGACTCATATAAAAATTTATAGTTATAAATTATACATACAACGCCTCGTTCCTTTTGCTAAAAAAGAAATAAAAGAAGTTGTTAAAATAGGTATAAGTTACCATCATCCTAATTATTAAGCTGCTAAAGTAGTTAAATATTTAGCAAATCAAAATTGTCCCTATAGTTTTTTGTTTGTTTATTAAAAGTTTTAAACATTTTACAGTAAAACTATTATAATATTAGATAATCATTATTTTTGAACAAATATTTTAAATATGTCTATAGAAGTTACAGAGGTTTCAAAATTTTTCGGCGATCAAAGTGCTTTAAACAAAGTGTCTTTTAAAGTTGAAAAGCCTGAAATTGTTGGTTTTTTAGGCCCTAATGGCGCGGGGAAATCTACCATGATGAAAATTTTAACCACCTATATTCAACCCACCAGTGGTATGGCTAGAGTAAATGGTTATGATATCGTAGCAGACAAGCAAAAAGTACAGCAAAGTGTGGGCTATTTACCAGAGCACAATCCTTTATACCTAGACTTATACATCAAAGAATATTTAGCCTTTAATGCCCAAATTTACAAGGTATCTAAACAACGTATTGAAGAGGTGATTGCTTTAACGGGTCTGTCGGCAGAAATACACAAGAAAATTGGTCAACTCTCAAAAGGGTATCGCCAGCGTGTAGGTTTAGCCAATGCCCTACTTCATAACCCAGAAGTTTTAATTCTAGACGAGCCTACAACGGGTCTAGACCCCAATCAATTAACAGAAATAAGACAACTTATTAAAACCATTGGCAAAACCAAAACTGTCTTTTTATCTACACATATTATGCAAGAAGTAGAAGCGATGTGCGATCGCGTTATCATCATAAATAAGGGAGAAATAGTAGCCGATAAAAAGCTAGAAGTCCTTCGCGAAAGCAAAGAGCAAACGGTTGTCGTAGAATTCGATTACCGTGTTGAAGAGGCCTTTTTACTAAAACTTCCAAAAGTAGAACGTGTGGTAAATACTTCTGGTTTTGTTTACGAAATCACCTTTAAAACCCAAGAAGATATGCGGTCTAGTGTTTTTGATTTTGCTCACGATAATCAATTAAAGATTCTTCAACTGAATCAAAAAAACGCCAGTTTAGAATCTTTATTTAGAGAGTTAACTACTAATATTAAGTAGATAACAGCTATTACCACCTCTCTTTTGCATCAAATAAAGGCATTTAAGAAATTTAACTTTGAAAAAACAAGCAATAAACTATCTTTGCTCACTATTTAAATACACATGAATAAAGGAATTTATGTAGCTACAGTTGAATCGAATAGCGGTAAATCACTTGCTGTACTGGGTTTAATGCGTATGCTTTTAGGAAAAACAGCCAAAGTAGGTTATTTTAGGCCTCTTATAGACGATGTTCAAGATGGCGAACTAGATAACCATGTAAATACGGTAATTTCGCATTTTGATATTGATCTAGAATACGAACAGGCCTTTGTCTATACCAGAAGTCAAGTATTAGACCTATACAACCAAGGAAAATCGGGGCATGTTATTGACGAAATTATAAAAAAGTACAAATATTTGGAGGAACGCTTCGATTTTGTTCTTGTTGAAGGTACCGATTTCTCACGCGAAAACGTTAGTTTAGAACTAGATATTAATATATTAATTTCTAAAAACTTAGGCTTACCCGTTTTTATTGTCTCGCAAGGCGATGAAAAACAAATTAAAGAAATTGTAGATAATGTACAGTTAACCCACGACAGTTTTAAAGAAGAGGTTGATGTGATTTCTATAATGGTGAATAAAGTTAATCCGGCTGATATTGACGATTTAAAAATAGAATTAAATAATCGCATCAATAACAAAACTACTATTAGTGTTATTCCTAAAATAAAAAATTTAGCGAGTCCGACTTTAAAAGAAATTTTAAACCAACTAGATGGCCGCATTCTTTTTGGCCAAGATATGATTAACGCCAAAATTGATGATTTTAGTGTAGGCGCCATGCAACTTCGCAATTACCTTACCCATTTAAAAGAAAATGCCTTAGTGATTACCCCTGGCGATAGAGCCGATATTGTTTTAGGTGTTCTACAAGCCAATATCTCTAAAAACTACCCGAAATTATCGGGTATTGTTTTAACAGGCGGTATTATACCCGAAGAGCCGATTTTAAAATTACTTGAAGGTCTTACAAGTGTGATACCCGTAATAAGTGTAAAAGAAGGCACGTTCGAGATTACCAATACTATTGGTAAAGTAAAGTCTAAGATATATGCCGATAATACTGATAAAATAACAACATCCATAGCCACGTTTGAGAAACATGTAGATACGGATACACTGTCCGATGATTTAATTACGTTTAAATCTGATATTTTCACACCTAGAATGTTCCAGTATAATTTATTGCAACGTGCTCTAAAAGATAAAAAACACATTGTACTACCAGAAGGTAAAGATGAGCGTGTATTACGTGCTACTGCAAGACTAATTGCTGCCCGCGTGGTCGATATCACTTTAATTGGTGAGGTTGATATCATAAAAGAGAACATAAAAAAACTCAATATTGCGTTAAACATTGAAGACATAAATATTGTTTCTCCAATTACATCTCCACACTTTGAAGATTACGTAAACACCTTCTATGAACTTAGAAAACATAAAAATATAAATCTAGATATGGCGAGAGATACCATGGCCGATGTCTCTTACTTTGCTACCATGATGATTTATAAAGGACATGCCGATGGCATGGTTTCTGGTGCCTTACACACTACGGCACACACCTTGCGTCCAGCTTTACAGTTTATAAAAACAAAACCAGGGGTTAACATTGTCTCATCGGTGTTTTTTATGTGTTTAGAAGATCGCGTTTCTATTTTTGGCGATTGCGCTATTAATCCAAACCCCAATGCTGAGCAATTAGCAGAAATCGCCATTTCGTCTGCACAAACAGCTAGGAATTTTGGAATTGAACCAAAAGTGGCCATGCTATCCTACTCTTCCGGCGCCTCTGGTAAAGGCGAAGAAGTAGATAAAGTTAGAGCAGCTACAGAAATCGCTAAAAAACAAGTTCCAGATTTAAAAATTGAAGGCCCTATTCAATACGATGCCGCCGTAGACATGCGTATTGGTAAAAGCAAACTGCCCGATTCTGATGTTGCAGGACAAGCCAGTGTACTTATTTTTCCAGACTTAAACACAGGAAACAACACCTACAAAGCCGTACAACGAGAAACAGGAGCCTTAGCTATTGGCCCTATGTTGCAAGGCCTTAATAAACCCGTAAACGATTTAAGTCGCGGCTGTACTGCCGACGATATTTATAGTACTGTAATAATAACCGCCATACAAGCACAAGACTTTTAATTCATGCAAGTATTAGTTTTAAACTCTGGAAGTTCCTCATTAAAATTTAAACTCTTTAAAATGCCAGAAGAAACGACCTTGTGTTCTGGTTTAATCGAGCGTATAGGATCTACCGATGCTAAATTTATATTTAGCACCCAGCAAGATACCATCGAGGTTACAAGAGATATTCCTAATCATAGAGTAGGTTTAGAGATTTTAGCCAAAAAACTATTACATAAAGACAGCGGTATTATTAGCTCTACCGACGACATTAATATTGTTGGCCATCGTGTAGTACACGGCGGAAAACTTTTTAGAAACACCACTGAAATAACCCAAGCTGTAAAAGAAAATATCAAGGCGTTATCAACTTTAGCTCCGCTGCATAATCCGCCAAATTTAGAAGGCATTGAAGTTGCCGAAACTATTTTCAAAAAGGCCAAGCAGGTCGCGGTTTTCGATACCGCGTTCCATCAATCTATCCCAGATTATGCCCATAAATATGCCATTCCTTGCGAGTTTTCAGAAAAATACAACATTCGAGTGTATGGCTTTCATGGTACGAGCCATAAATACGTTTCAGAAAAAGCGATTGCGTATTTAGGAAAAAGCCATTCAAAAATAATAACCATTCATTTAGGTAATGGTTGTAGTATTACGGCTATTAAAGACGGAAAAAGTATGGATCACTCCTTAGGTTTTTCGCCAGTTAGCGGCTTAATTATGGGCACGCGCTCTGGAGATATCGATCCTTCGATTATTTTTCATTTAGCCCAAAAATACGGTTATAAGTTAGATGACATTAGTAATTTACTACAAAAGAAAAGTGGGATGCTTGGATTAACAGGTTTTAGTGATTTACGAGATATTATTGCTGAAGCTAAAAAAGGCAATAAGGCTTGCCAATTGGCTTTAGAAATGAATATTTACCGTATCAAGAAATACATAGGCAGTTATGCGGCCATTTTAAATGGACTAGACGCTGTAGTTTTTACAGCAGGTATTGGTGAAAACGCACAACTTATTAGGCAAAAAGTTTGTGAAAACATGGATTTCTTTGGTATCGAATTAGATGAACAAAAGAACAAAACGAGATCCAAAGAAATACATGCCATACATAGCAAAGCATCAAAAGTAAATGTTTTAGTCATTCCTACCAACGAAGAGTTAGAAATAGCTAAACAGGCTGTTAATTTAGTGCATACTTCTGCCACGTAATACGCTTATATCCTCTGTAAAATTAGCTCGTAAAACTGCGAAAAAACACATGCCAGATTTAAGAACAGAAAAAAACACCATAAAAACCTTAAACGATTTAGGTCTTGGTAATAATAACCAAGCCATTTACGATAAGGCAATAATAACCTACATAGACGCACAAGCCTTTTAATTTATGCAAGTATTAGTTTTAAACTCAGGAAGTTCCTCAATAAAATTCAAACTCTTCAAAATGCCAGAAGAAACCAAGTTGTGTGCTGGTTTAATTGAGCGTATTGGCCATAGGGATGCCAAATTCACCTTCAGCACTCAAAAAGAGACGCTTCAGCTTACAAGGGACATCCCTAACCATAAAGTGGGATTAGAAATTTTAGCTAAAAAACTGTTACATAAAGACAGCGGTATTATTAACTCTACAGACGATATTAATATTGTTGGTCATCGTGTAGTTCATGGTGGAAAGCTGTTTAGAGATACTACCGAAATTACACAGGCCGTAAAAGATAAAATCAAATCATTATCAACTTTAGCCCCCTTACATAATCCTCCAAACTTGGAAGGTATAGAGGTTGCCGAAACCATATTCAAAAAAGCAAAACAAGTTGCTGTTTTCGATACGGCATTCCATCAATCTATCCCCGATTATGCTAATAAATATGCCATTCCTATCGATTTTTCAGAGAAACACAGTATTCGTGTTTATGGATTTCATGGTATTAGCCATGAATATGTTTCAGAAAAAGCAATACAGTATTTAGGTAAAAAACATTCCAAAATTATAAGTCTTCATTTAGGAAATGGCTGTAGTATCACCGCCCTTAAAGACGGAAAAAGCATGGATAACTCTCAGGGCTTTTCGCCTATTAATGGTTTAATTATGGGCACACGCTCTGGAGATGTCGATCCTTCCATTATTTTTCACTTAGCTGAAAAATACGATTATAGTATAGACGAAATTAGCACGTTATTACAAAAGAAAAGTGGGATGTTTGGTTTAACAGGCTATAACGACTTAAGAGACATTAAAGCAGAGGCGAAAAAAGGTAATAAAGCTTGCCAGCTTGCTTTAGAAATGAACATCTATCGCATAAAAAAATACATAGGTGCTTATGCTGCTGTTTTAAACGGATTGGATGCGATTGTCTTTACGGCGGGTATTGGTGAAAATTCGAGCTACATGAGACAACATATTTGTGAGGATATGGATTTTTTAGGCATCTCTTTAGATGAAGAAAAGAATAATTTTGATAGCAATACTGGTATAAAAGCCATACATTCTGATACCGCAAAAGTTAAACTACTAGTAATTCCAACCAATGAAGAACTAGAAATTGCAAAACAGGCCTGTGATTTACTCGCTAATAACTTAAATTAACAACAGGTCTAATACCAATTTAACTTTGTAATGTCGTGTTAATAAATTGAATTATTTTTTGATTAATTGAAATGAAAAATAAATAACATAGCAGCGTTACGGTAATTATTTTTGATAAAAAGTAAGCAAAAAAGAAGCTATTTATTACGACATTATATGGTTAAATGGGTATTACAGCTAAAATACAAGCTAAACCCCCATTTGTTGTATTTGTAAGACCTCTTAAAAAAACTTGAATAACAGCACATTGAAAAAAACATTAATAAAAGTATCAATAGCAATTATTTTAATTTTTGTCTTTTTTTACGCCTCAAAAAAAGTGAATTTTAATCCAAATTTTCAAGTAGGACAAAAAATTGACAGTTTAAATGGGGTTTTTGTGTACTTCAATGGCGGCGTTGGAAATGTAGAGGGTCGACAATTATCTCCAGACGGGTATAATATTGGTCTTAAATACCAATGTGTAGAGTTTGTAAAACGGTATTATTACGAGGCATTAAATCATAAAATGCCTGACAGTTATGGCCATGCCAAAGATTTTTTTGATAGCACTATTGCAGACGGACAGCTAAACAAAACACGTAATTTAATACAATTTACCAATGGGAGTAAATCGAAACCAAAAGTAAACGACTTACTGGTTTATGCTCCTACCCTATTAAATAAATATGGACATGTTTCAATCATCTCTAAAGTTACCGAAAAAGACATTGAAATCATTCAACAAAACCCAGGCCCTTTTGGAGATTCTAGAGAAACCTATAAATTAGAATTTGCTCATGGAACATGGCATATTATTAACGATGGGATTTTAGGCTGGTTAAGACAGCAGGAATAGCACATTATCCTAGCTATGTAAATATGTTATACCGTATTAACAATACGACATTTAAAATTAAATTGGTATGAATTAACCACAGTAAAATAAACTACTCAAAAATTAAACGGCCTTTATAAAGTTCTTCAACCTCAATAAGTCCTGGAGTATTTACTGCAATAACATCCCCCACACCATTAATCTTACCCTTTATTTGCTGTATGGGATTCACTATCATATCGTTAGAGCTTCGATTCCATAATTGAATGTTTTGAGCCTCCAAATAACGACCTTCAAAACGCGAGGTTCCAGATGCTAAAGTAATGTTTAAGTTATTGGTTTTGCCCGAAATAAAACAGTTTGACAGATTATTAAAAACCACTGTAAAGCTATTGTTGTCGATTTGCAATTTAAAGTTTGCATTGGTGAAACTGTTTGGCGCACTAAAATCTTCTGATAAAATAGTTAAATCGGGATACCGCAATACACCTTCAGATTTTATATCGTACTGAGTAGAACTCCGTATTTCTCTAATATTTGGTGCGGTTACATACACCTTTGTAATGCCGTAATCTCGCACATAGTTACAAGTATTATTATCGGTAAGAATGAGTTTTCCGCTTAAAACATTTGCCGTGACATCATTTAACAAGTTTTCGCCAGTTTCTATTACGACTTGTTGATCTGTGCCGTCTTTAATTATTAATTCAATATCGCGATTTACTAATATTTTATCAAAACTATCAACTGCTATTTCTTTTTGAATAATAGCGCCAGACTTTTGAAAACAATCGCCAAGATTTTCACCTTCACAGGATAAAATTAAAATAGTTGTAATAAGGTAAAATAGCTTTTTCATTTTATATTAAGTCAATTTGATAAACCATTTCCTCACTATATTGGTTTAAAACTAGTAGCAATTAGAGTACATGGTATTGCAAACATAAGCAGTAAAAGTTTTAAAACACTTGAAGAACAAAAATCATCACCCATTAGTTTTAGTTACCTATACGCGGCTTAAATCAATATCAATTATTTGTTTTAAACCAAATCGCGGAGTCTTTGTGCTGCTTGCTCTGCCGTAATATCGCGCTGTGGCGTTCCAAACATTTCGTAACCTACCATAAATTTCTTTACGGTAGCACTCCTTAATAACGGCGGATAAAAACTCATATGCCAATGCCAGTGCTCGTTGTTTTCGCCGTTTGTTGGTGCTTGATGAATACCACTAGAATACGGAAAAGAACAATCAAACAACGCATCGTAAACCTTTGTTAACACCGAAATAGCTTCGGCGAAAGCCAAACTTTCTTGCTTAGACAATTGCGTAATATCATTACAATGTTTTTTGGGAGCAATCATGGCTTCAAAAGGCCAAATAGCCCAAAATGGCACGAGTACCACAAAATCATCATTTTCAAAAATAAGGCGTTCTTTAATTTCTAATTCTTGTTGTAAATAATCACTTAATAAACTGCTTTTAGTCTTTAAGTAGTACGCCTTTTGTTGGGTATCTTTTTTTTCAACCTCGTTAGGGATTGTAGACTGACTCCAAATTTGACCATGCGGATGCGGATTGCTACAACCCATTACCGCCCCTTTATTTTCGAATATTTGAACGTGATTAATCCCAGCTTGAGCACCTAATAATTTGTATTCTTGTTGCCAAACCTCTACCACTTTATGAATGGCTTCCACTTCCATATCTGCCAAACTTTTAGAGTGGTCTGGACTAAAACAAATGACTTTACAAATGCCTGTTTCACTCTCAGCCTTTAGCAATCCCTTATCCAAAGAAAAGGTTTTCGAGTTGGATTGTAAGGCTGCAAAATCGTTTGTAAATACAAAAACATCTTGATATTCTGGATTAACCTCACCATTAATTCGAGTATTTCCGGCACATAAATAACAGTTGGGGTCGTGTTTGGGTCTTACCTCATGAGAAATCGCCTCGTTTTGACCTTGCCAAGGGCGTTTAGCGCGATGTGGCGACACCAAAACCCATTCGCCCGTTAATATATTATATCTTTTATGTGAGTAATCTTGTAAATTTGTATCCATTTCAAAAAATTGATGTTATTTTACTACATGAGTTCCGTTTGCCAATTGCACAAAATATACTGAGCAGTCTTTATTAAAATGATTTTTGTAAGCTTTAGAAGCAGCTTTAGCAAAAGCTTTCGCTTCGGTTTTAGCCACCAAATTAATAGTACAGCCACCAAAACCGCCGCCCATCATTCTGGCGCCTAGAACTTGTTTATTTTTCTTTGCTTGTTCAACTAGAAAATCCAATTCGTCACAACTCACTTTGTATTTATTTGATAAGCCTTCATGCGATTGGTAGATTAACGCTCCTAAAGTTTCGAGGTCGCCATCTTCAATGGCTTTAGCTGCTTTTAAGGTGCGTTCATTTTCTTGAATAACGTATAATGCTTTTTGGTAATTTTCTGGTGTGACCTTATTTTTTATGGTTTCTAGGTCAGCTTCAGTAGCATCTCTAAGCGCTTTGACGCCAAGTAATTCCGAAATGTTTTCGCAAGCGGCACGTCTATCATTATAAGCACTATCGCTTAAACTGTGTTTTACATTGGTGTTTATTAATAAGAGTTGGTGGTCTTTAAAATCTATTTTATAAGGTACAGAGGTCATGGTTCTGCAATCTAAATGTAAAGCGTGATTTGCCATGCCAAACATACTGGCGTATTGGTCCATAATACCACACTTTACACCTACATAATGATGCTCTGCTTTTTGAGAAATTAAAATCATATCCTGTTTAGATAGCCCTAAATTAAACAAGGTATTCAACCCAAAAACCACACTATTTTCAAGGGCTGCAGAAGAAGACATGCCCGCTCCAAATGGTATATTTCCTTTAAATATCATATTAAAATCGTCAATATCCAGGTTTCTTTTCTTGATTTCGGCGACTACACCTAAAACATAATTCTCCCAGCTCCCTTCTTTTAAAGGCCGTAATGCATCCAAGTCAAAACTAATAGCGCTATCCATATCTATGGCTATAGCGGTGCAATCTCCTGAGTCACTTTTTTGAATAGCCGCAGCTATACCCTTATCTACTGCAGCCGGAAACACAAAACCATCATTATAATCGGTATGTTCTCCTATCAGATTAATACGGCCAGGAGAAAAAACAAGTAAAGGGTTTTGATTAAATATTTCAATAAACTTGGTTTTTACTTCGTTAATTAGTGTGTCACTCATTTTTTATTGGTATTATATCATGTTTAAACGCCATACTATGGTGTAAGATGCGTTAGGTTGTAATGTTTTTAATCCGATTTGGTTATTAAAACTATCGGATACACCGGTTGTTGGCTCAATAGCAATTATATTATCTTTTGGAGGTGTGTAAACTTGTAAATAATTTTGGTCTTCTGAAGATTGCATAAGCAATCGATACTTGGGCGTGTTAAACCTTACGGTATTCCCTTTTAATTCCCAACAATCGTCAAGTTTTTTATCTTCAATATTAAACTTTTTTATGTCTCCAATCGTTTCCATTCCAGTGGCAATATTTCGTTCTCCTAAAACTAGTTTTTTAGTGCTTGAAAATTCTAAATTGCTATGGTGTAAATTATCACTTAAAAAATAAGGATGCCATCCTAAAGTAAAGGGAAAAGCACCTGTACTGGTATTGAGAACTGTGACTTTTAAACTCACCGTATCTAAAGTAAAAACATACTCTAACCGGATGTTGTAAGTAAACGGAAATCCTTTGGACAATTCGTTTTCTTTGTATTCCAATCTCAGTAAAACGTTATCTGTACGGGCTTTGTGCTCAATAATTTCAAAGGTTTTATTATACACTAGACCGTGCAAAGCATTGTTTTCGGCAGTATTATTCGTATCTAATGTATATTGCGTTTTATTAAAAACATAAACCCCATCTTTTACTCTATTTGCAAACGGAAACAGTATAGCAGAAGCATATGTATCGGCATAAACCAAAGGATTTAAATCCACCATAACAGTTGTATTATTAAGCGTTAATTCTTGTAAACTCGCACCTTGGTCTAAATAAATTTTGGCGTAAAATGATTGATTAGAATGTTTTAGCTCTAATGCGTTTGATTCTTTTTGATAGTGAATTTGGAACACCTTGGTTTATTAAAAGTGATTATTGACAAATTTTAAAGACGACTAAATTATTAATCCAGGCGATAAAGATATTCTTTTTACACCAATTAACAAGCGAACATTCATGCTGCACTGGTGTTTATATCAAATCATATTAAAAAAAAATCTATATTTGAGCCCTTAACAAGAACCAAACTAACCTTTTCGATATGACAGCAGGATTTGATACGTGGGATTATATAGTCTTTATTGCTTATGCCATTTTAATTTTAGGCGTAGGTTTGTGGGTATCTCGAGATAAAAAAGGACACCAAAAAAATGCTGAAGATTATTTTTTAGCTAGTAAATCGTTACCTTGGTGGGCTATTGGTGCGTCTCTAATTGCAGCCAATATTTCTGCCGAACAATTTATAGGCATGTCTGGGTCTGGCTTTGCTTTAGGTTTAGCCATTGCCTCTTACGAGTGGATGGCGGCTTTAACTTTAATTATAGTGGGTAAATATTTTTTACCCATCTTTATTGAAAAAGGATTATACACCATACCAGAGTTTGTTGAAAAACGATTTTCAACCAATTTAAAAACCATTCTTGCCGTGTTTTGGTTGGCACTATACGTTTTTGTTAATCTGGCTTCGGTTTTATATTTAGGTGGTTTGGCTATTGAAACCATTATGGGTATAGATATGATGTACGCTATTATAGGTTTAGCACTCTTTGCAGCGGCGTACTCGCTTTACGGCGGCTTATCGGCGGTAGCGTGGACAGATGTTATTCAAGTTGTGTTTTTAGTGCTTGGTGGTTTAGTAACAACATACCTGGCTTTAAACACCGTCTCTGGTGGCGAAGGCGTAATTGCTGGTTTCGCTCAAGTTTGGGAGGCTGCACCCGATAAATTCCATATGATTCTTGATGAAGCTAATGATAACTACGTAAACCTACCTGGTATTTGGGTATTGGTTGGTGGTTTATGGGTGGCCAATTTATATTACTGGGGTTTTAACCAATATATTATCCAGCGTACTCTAGCTGCAAAATCTTTAAAAGAAGCCCAAAAAGGCATATTGTTAGCAGCATTTTTAAAATTAATTATTCCTTTAGTTGTAGTAGTGCCGGGTATTGCGGCTTATGTTATGGTAAACGATCCAGAAATCATGGCCAATTTAGGGGCATCTGGGATGTTAAACGTACCCTCTGCAGAGCAAGCCGATAAAGCTTACCCTTGGTTGTTACAGTTTTTACCAACAGGACTTAAAGGTATTGCGTTTGCGGCACTGGCGGCCGCTATTGTATCGTCTCTGGCGTCGATGCTAAATTCAACATCTACCATTTTTACAATGGATATTTATAAACAATACTTCAATAAAAATGCAAACGACAAAAAAACAGTCAATGTTGGTAGAATTTCTGCAGCAGTTGCGCTAATAATAGCGGTTATTGTGGCACCTCTTTTAGGGGGCATCGATCAAGCTTTCCAGTTTATTCAAGAATATACAGGCATTGTAAGCCCAGGTATTTTAGCCGTATTTATGTTAGGCTTATTCTGGAGAAAAACCACAAATAATGCTGCCATTTGGGGCGCGCTTCTATCCATTCCAATAGCCCTAGCACTTAAGTTTTTACCCATATCAATTTTTGAGCCTTGGATGCATCAAATGGGTATTACAACGTTATTGACTATGTTTGTTATTGTTGTATTAAGTAACCTTCAAAATAAAGGTGCAGATGATGAAAAAGGCATTGTTTTCACAAAAGACTTGTTTAAAACATCGCCATTATTTAATATCGGTGCATTTGCCATTATGATTATTCTAACGGTTTTATATGCTTTATTTTGGTAAGATAAAGCAGTTGTCTAGTCCTAAACAACCAATTACAGATTATTTAGGACTAGTCAATATTACTTTTAGGAATAGGTATTAGGATGCTTTGCAAATTTCAACAGACTCAAAATATTCAGCATATCTGTTTGTTATTGTTATTTTTTACACTCTAATCTAAGTTTAATATTTTAGTTTGTGTCGATACGGAATAATTTAGGTAACAACTGCTAAATCCCACTTTGTTTTTAGCACATCTATACTATTAACAACAGATTTAAAAGATATTGGAGCTCCTTTAGTACATTTTACGTACGTTAGCAAAAGGAAACCATAAACTGTAACATCTTTTAATTGGTATGACAGAATATGAAATTTATGGCATCGCCATACTTGGCGCACTCATTGCGGGTGGCATTAACACCCTTGCAGGCAATGGAAGCGTGATTACCTTAACGATTCTTACCGAAGTATTGGGCTTACCCCCTAATATTGCGAATGGCACCAACCGAATTGGTGTTTTTACCCAATGTGCAGCAACCTCTTGGGTGTTTTATAAAAATGGAAAGCTTAAAATTGCCGATAATAAAAAATATATTATTCCCGTCTTTATTGGCGCCCTTGCTGGAGGTATTTTAGCTGTTACTGTAAGTAATGAGCAGTTTAGAGCAGTATTTAAGTTCATGATGGTATTTATGCTTATTGCCGCCTTAGTAAAACCAAAGCGCTGGCTACAAAAAACAGATTTAAACTTTAAACCCAAATGGTACTTTTATACCCCATTACTTTTTGCTTTGGGTTTTTATGGTGGCTTTATTCAAATGGGGATGGGTGTTTTCTTTCTTATTATTATGGTGCTAGGCATGCGCCACAATATTATTGAAAGCAATGCCCTTAAGAGTTTTGTGATTGGTGTATATACCCTATTACTTATTTTTGTTTTTCATTATCAAGGCCTGATGGATTGGAAAATTGGGGGCATTATGGCTGTTGGGCAAACTATAGGGGGTTACCTTACGGCGCGCTTTGCCAGCAAACATAAAAAAGCCGATGTAATTGCGTATTATTTACTCATTATTGTATTGGTTCTAGCGCTTATAAAATTGTTTTTTAGTTAGATGTATTTTAGAAATTATCCTTGAAATTTTACAGAATTTAGAAACATAAAAAGTTAATATTCAAGATAAAAAAACTAAAATTGAAGGAAGGTTATACCATTAGAGAACAATAGGAAGCATACTTTAAAAGAGCAACTACTAAAGGTTGAATAAATGCCTATAAGACAAGTAAGTTTTTACAAGTAAGTCTCATAATGATATAGACAGTTTAATTGTTTAAGTAAAAAAACAATTAAAGGAATACTTTTACATGACAATTTAATTATATCCCTATTGGAAAGCCTAACTCATTTACAAATCCTGACTAGCACAAGCTTATATTATTTAAAATCATTGCGTTATATGAATGTGATTTTTTATCAATTCTTAATTTTTAGATCTTATTTTAATTAATTATCCTTTAGTCGAGTTACTGAATTTTTTTTGGGATATATGTGGAGTTGTAGATAACTCAATATTGATCAAAAAACGAAAATAACAGAATATGTTCGGTATTAAAATGTGAATTTGAGCATAAAAAACAGACCAAAATCTGACGACTCAAAGCTTGGATGCTTTTGGCGATGTGGTTTCTCAGACGTTACAATCCTTCTTGTATTATACAACGATCAAGAGCTTAATAATTAAATACAATATTTAAAAAAGTTTCATACACTTAAAACGAAAGAAATTTAGCATATTTAGAGCATTTAATCCTAAAAATGTTATATTTGGTCGAACAAACTATTCTTTTTATTTTGTATTTCGCATACATTAAAGAATATTTTATCACTATAATATGGTTAAAAAAACTACTCTAATTTTTATTGTGTGGTTACATATACTCCCACTTACTGCAACTCCAATCTTAAACAAAAAGTATTGTGGGAATAAGACAGAACTAGTCTCTTATAATGATTTAATATCAAATAAATTAGAAGAAAATGAGTTACCTCTTTATTTCAATGAAACCATAACCATTAACCAAAAACTTCTTAAAGCCCCTAAAGTTTCCAATTTTAACCTCCCAAAAGAAAACATTGCAAAACCCTCCACTGATTCAGATTCATTAAACCAAGACAGACAGGAAGCCTCGGGATCTTTCCAAGTCATTGAAGACAACAAGTCGTGGGTCGATAGCTTCTCGAATGAAGACATCCAAGAATTACCAGTAGGTGTAAAACATATTCGAGAGAATATAGAATATGCCATTGGAATCACCCAAGCAACTATAAATAAAGATTATACAGAACTAACTGTTTTTGCAAGGGTAAAACTACCGCAAACCAATAGTAATGGTAACCCTATAGAGCTTTTTTTTGGAGCCAATAATGTAAAACTTTCGCATCAAGGCGGCATTGTAGGCGACGCGAATTTAGTATTGTTAGGCGACCTCAACATACCTTTTAATGCCGGTAAATGGATGCTTACACTAAAAGGTGGGTTTGATTATAAAACGGGAAACGTTCAAAACCTAACCTATGTTACCATTAACTGTGATGGTGTTAAAGAATTAGGGATACAAGGTGTTGTTGAATTTTCAAGAGATTTAATCTTACCTTTAACAGAAGATGGAAAAGTAGATTTACGAGAAAAAATACTAACCCCAATTACAACAGAAAACGGTACACAGACCATTGAAGTGTTTAATAGAGTAAGAGGTGCTTTTAATGTTGTAGCTTCAGACTGGAACGATCTTTTAATAGGTATAGATTTGCAACCTTTTGTATTAACCCAGAAGCGAAACAACAAAGATTATAACGGTAATTTTCAATTTCACGTCAATCAGGCTGTATTGGATTTTAGCGATATTCGTAATGATCCGATGATATCAAATGCTTTTCCAAACTATTATCACGAAAACGGATTACTACTCCCTAACGAAAGAACTTGGAGAGGGGTTTATGTTAATACAGTTCAAGTAAAGCTGCCTACAGAATTTAAAACTAACAACACAATAAATAGAGGTAAAGATGAGCGTGTCACTTTTGGAGCGCATCACTTAATAATTGACAACTACGGTGTGTCGGGTACTTTTTATGCCGATAATGTTTTCACTTTAGATGAAGGCAGAACCAATGATAGTAAAGCGTGGGCATATTCATTAGACCATATTGAAATCTCTCTAGCTGCGAATAACTTTATTGGAGCTGACCTTGAAGGCCGTATATTATTACCTATATCCCAGGCAGAAAATCCTAATAAAACTTCTAACGAGTTAGGTATGGCTTATAAAGGGCTCATTACTGAAGAAGAATACCTATTGAATGTAAAAAACGACTCCATTGTCGATTTCAACCTATGGAATGCCAAAGGCCAATTGCTCCCAAATAGTGCTATAGAACTAGCCGTAAGAGATGGAAGGTTTAGACCCAAAGCCACTTTGCATGGCAATTTAAAAATTAGAGCAAATCAAAAAAAAGAACAAGAAAATAATAACATCAATAAAGAAAATCTCGTTGAATTTGATGGTATTACATTCCAAAATTTAAGATTACAAACCGAAACCCCTCTTTTTGCAGTAGATTATATGGGTTATACTGGTGAAGTAAAATTAGCTAATTTCCCGGTCTCCATATCCGATATTGGAATAAGTGCAAATGAATTTAATGCCAACCTATATTTCGATTTAGCAATTAACCTTATGGGGAAAGATAATGGATTTGCCGCAAAAACAAGCTTGACTATTTTAGGTAAATTTAAAGAGGAAAATTATTTGCAAAAATGGGGATTTGAAGGTGTTGATTTAGATGCTATTGCAGTAGATGCTGATTTAGGTGGCTTTGCTATTTGGGGAAATCTGGAATTAATGAATGACGACCCTGTGTATGGAAATGGTTTTGGTGCTACTCTCGGTGCTCGA
Organism: Oceanihabitans sp. IOP_32; assembly: GCF_009498295.1. Lineage (NCBI taxonomy): Bacteria > Pseudomonadati > Bacteroidota > Flavobacteriia > Flavobacteriales > Flavobacteriaceae > Oceanihabitans > Oceanihabitans sp. IOP_32. Next base: position 796,694 of record NZ_CP040813.1, read on the forward strand.
TTTGACGTCTTACAAACAGAAATAGAAGTGAATGCCATTTTTGGGAAAACCGATTTTAGATATTGGATGGTTGACGCTATGGTAGATTTACCTCCAGCAGTAGGTACAGGTATAATTAATCTATCTGGGTTTGCCGGAGGTGCATCTTACAATATGCGAAGGCAAGATTTTGGTGCTGCCATAAATGGAGACGCATTTACTTACACACCAGATAAAAATTATGGATTAGGCTTAAAAGCAATGGTTTTGCTCAGTTTAGGAGATGGTGCCGTTTTAGAAGGTGGAGTTGGTTTTGAGATCCTGTTTAATGATAGTGGAGGCATTAGCCAATTAGGACTTTATGGACAAGCTTCTATGATGGGGGTTAAAATCAGTGGATTAGATAACATTACCTCAGCATTAAACAAATTTAATGAAAGCGCCACTGCAAAAGCAAAATTCTTAGGTTATAACGAGGACGCCGTTAACAACTCCTTTGTTGGCAGAAATCTATTAGACAAAGCTGAAAACGAAATGATTAAAGTCCCACACGGAGACTTAACAATAAGCACAAAGTTAGGCGTTGTATTTGATTTTGACAATGAAGTTTTACACGGCGAATTAGAAACTTTTGTAAATACTCCCGGCGGCTTTGTTCGTGGCAACGGAGTAAATGGACGGTCGGGATTGTCTGTAATACACCTATCAAAAAAAGAATGGTACCTATACCTAGGGACACCAAATAATCCCCAAGGTTTTAAAATAGGTGTAGGGCCTTTAAATTATAGATCTGAAGGGTATTTTATGGTCGGTTCTATAATACCAGGTTCACCGCCGCCGCCGCCAGAAGTTAGTAGTATTTTAAACTTACCAGAATCTCACTTAGATTATATGCGTGACGAAAATGCTCTAAAAAGTGGAAGAGGCTTTGCCTTTGGATAAAATTTCTCTGTAAGTACGGGCGATTTAAGATTTCTTATTTTTTATGCTAATTTTAGTGCAGGTGCTGGTTTCGATATCATGCTTCGCGACTATGGAGAAGCTAAATGCTCTAACACTGGAGATCAAGTGGGGCTTAATGGTTGGTATGCAAACGGACAAGCCTACGCTTATTTACAAGGCGAGTTAGGCATACGTATTAAATTATTTTTCGTTAAAAAGAAAATCCCCATCATTAAAGGGGGAGCTGCCGTATTGTTACAAGCCAAAGCTCCAAACCCTATTTGGATGCGCGGATATGTGGGCGGTAATTTTAGCGTTTTAGGCGGCCTTGTAAAAGGTAAGTTTAGATTCAAAATCACTATAGGCAAAGAGTGCGTTTTTGAAGATGCTTCACCACTTGGTGGCTTAAAAATTATCACAGATGTAACACCAGACGATGGTATTAGTGACATTGACGTTTTTGCAATACCTCAAGCCGCATTTAGCATGAAGGTTGGTGAACCCATAATCATTCCAGAAGACGATGGCGATAAAACCTATCGTATTGATTTGGAAGCCTTCAAATTACTACACAACGGAGAAGAAATTCCAGGTAATCTAGAGTGGTCCAACTATAAAGATCGCGCCAATTTTGTGTCCTCAGATATTCTACCTCCCCATGAAGAATTAACAGTTCTAGTTGAAGTGAGTTTTAAACAAAAAATAAACGGTATTTTTAAAACCATAATGGTTGATGGTAAACCTGCCAAAGAAATAGAAGAGCGCAGCTTTACAACCGGCGGCGCGCCAAACCACATACCATTACACAATATCACCTATGCATACCCTGTGGTCGATCAAAAATATTTTTTAGAAGACGAGTATAATGAGGGCTATATTCAACTTAAACGCGGGCAAGATTATTTGTTTAATGATGCCGCATGGGAAAGCTATATTAATTACACACAGCAAAATAATGCCAAATCAGTAGAAACAACGTTTAATTATAACACGACAGATAATGTAATTAATTACAGCATACCAAATGTGTTGCAAGAAACACAATACACGATGCAAATAGCTAGTAAACTAAAAGGTGGCTCATCTAATACAAGTACCAATACATCAAGTAACAATAATGCTAAAGATGGAGGTGCTTATGATGCTGGAGTTACAGAAACCAATGTGGAAATTAGAGAGACTAATGCTCAAAATTTATCAAAAGACGGGGAAATAGAGCGTTTAGCTTACGGTTTTGGAACCTCGAAATACAAAACCTTTAAAAGAAAGATAAATTCCTTTAACACAAGTGATTACAATTGGGGTGTTATTTACTCAGATGTCATTTATTTAACCAACCGTGTTAAGGATCATGAACCATTCGATCTTACAGAACTATTAGGCTCTAATTACACAAACAACATACCGCTTGTAAGTATTGAAGCCACTTTAGACGATACTTATTTTAATGCAGACATAAATCCGCCTTTATATTCCAAATACCCATTAGGCGGGCAATACACTTTTAATAATAGGGATGCTGCTGTCTTAGGGACACCTCCAAAATATGCATTGCCCCTATTATCAAATTATCTAAATAATTTAGAACATGAGGTTAATGAGCAAAGTCTAAGAACCACATTCCCGTTCCGTTATAATTTGACTATAACCTATAAAGCCGATTGGATCGATTTGCGATCGCAAATAGTGAACGACCAAGTTGATGGTTTAATACCTAGAGGCAGTCCAGTACTAAATTTTTTAGATGAGAATTACCTTTTTATGCGCTATGGTTTTTATAAAACAAAACTAAGCTATAAACTACCTGGTGGCATAGAAGGCTCAAGTAGTATATATAAATTTAAAAACCCAATCAATTTTAGAAATTAATACAAACAACAATTAAATAATTAAAACCATGAAAACAATGAACAACATTAAAACAGTAATCGTACTAGCAACATTGGTATTTTCCAGTCTATTAACTATGTCGTGCAGCAGTGATGACGATAATCAAGACCCAATAGTAGGCACATGGCTTCAGGTTTCTGAATTGGATGAACGATTTTTAAATGATGTTCCAGACGGGACATTTAATCAAGTAGTAGATGCAAACAATTTTATAAGGGTTACATTTAATGCAGACGGCACATTTACGGAACTGTATTCAGAATCCTTTATTTTAAATGGACAGGAGGTTGTAGAAACAGAGGCTTATTCAGGAACCTACACCATTAGCGGTAGCACACTTACGTGTATAGAGGAAGGCTACCCAGACGATCCCTATATAAGAGAATTTACTTTAAATGGAGATACTCTAACCTTGGTATTTACTGAAGGATATACAGACCAAAATAATGATGTTAGAAGATACGTGACAACAGAAACTTATAGCAGACAATAAAAAACCCAATACTAGTGCGATAAATATCGCACTAGTATAAAAAATATCCCTTTGTTTTGAAATACAAAACGCTTCATATCGCTTTTTTGTTTTGCTTACTAACTGCTTTAGGATGGTCTCAAAACCCCAATATAAAGGATAGTTTACCAACAGTAAAACTCTTATCTCGTGTTCAAGAAAACAAAATTTTGTTGCGTTGGGCTATAGATGACGCTTTGGCGTGGCAAAAAATGAATGCTAACGGTTTTGTGTTAGAAAAATATCTGTTTTCTATTAATGGCGAGCGTTTGCCACAACCAAAACAACTTTGGAGCAAAACGATAAAAGCAGATCCTTTAGAGACCTGGCAAGATATTGTTACAGAGAATGACTATGCCGCTATTATTGCACAAGCTATTTATGGAGAAAGCTTTCAAGTAGATGGCAGTCAAGGCGAACTGGCCGATATTGTAAATTTATCTCAAGAAATAGAACAACGTTTCTCCTTTGCTTTGTTAGCAGCCGACATGAATTTTGAAGCCGCCACAAAAGCAGGTTGGGGATTTACAGACAAGACGGTAAAACAGAATGAACATTATGTCTATAAAATTAAATCAGCATTACCACAAGCGCAATTAAACATTAAAAGCAGCGCTGTAATAGCAGGACTTAAAGATTACGAACCTTTACCTGCGCCCATAGATTTACAAGGTATTTATGGCGATAAAAATGTCATTCTAACTTGGGAATATGAGCTTTTTAAAAGTATTTATACTTCCTATAACCTAGAACGCTCTGAAGACAATAGAACGTTTAAAGCATTAAGTACCGAGCCCTTGGTTAATCTTAATGATAAACCCAATGCGCCCGCCAAACGCATGTATTACATAGATTCTTTAGCACAAAACAACAAAACCTATTACTATCGTGTTAATGGTATTTCAGCATTTGGAGAATACGGCACATATTCCGATACCATTTCTGGACAAGGACACCCTAACTTAACGTTTTCACCTAGTATTTACGATTTTAAATTCACCAACAACCCAAACGAAGCACAAATTATTTGGAAATTCCCAAAAGAAGGTGAAGTTAGCATCAAAAAATTCCAGCTTAATCGCGCAGACAAAGATTCTGGACCATATACAGTCGTAGTCGATAGTATTCCTGTAACACAAAGAGAGTTTACATATTCTAATTTAGAATCTTCTAATTATTTTACCATTACAGCAGTAGGCAAAGCACCAAATCAACAAAGAACATCGTTTAGCACCCTTATTCAGCCAGTGGATTCCATTCCACCCGCAATCCCAATCGAATTACAAGGAAAAATAGATAGCCTAGGCATTGTACGCTTTAGTTGGAAACAAAATGAAGAAAAAGATATTTTAGGCTATCGTGTATTTAGAGGATTTACCGAAAAGGAAGAGCCCTCACAACGCACGGTTTCCCCTATAGTAGCCAATAGGTTTATAGATACGGTTGAAATTAAAAACTTAAACTCGAAAGTATATTACCAAGTAGTAGCGGTCGATAAGCGTTTTAACCACTCTAAAAAATCGGCAGTACTGGTTTTAGAGAAGCCTGATGTTATACCACCAACAGCTCCAGTTTTCTCCAATTACAAACTAAAAAAAGGGCATGTAAGACTCACTTGGATAAATTCTTCAGAAGCTAATGCCACACACATCCTCTCCAGAAAAAACATGAGCGATAACACAGCATGGCAGGAAATATATAAGGTTACCGATACTATTCAAACCTTTACAGATAGCCAAGTAGAAGCCAATAAAAAATACCGTTATACAATAAAGGCCATCGATAAAAGTGGTTTAGAATCTTTACCCTCTGCACCGCTTACCATTAAGGTGGTTAACCTGAGCCCACCCAAGCTTATAAAAGATATTAGTTTTACAGTTTATAGAGCAGATAATTATATAGAATTGTTTTGGCGAGCGGAAGACACTAATATCGCAGAATATACGGTTTACAAACAAATTAATGATAAAGACCCTAGCACTTGGCGTATTGTACCCGTAAACATTAAACGATTGGTGGACGATGCGGTTAATCCCAATCAAGTATATACCTATCACATTCGAGCGACTTTAAAAAACGGAAAGTTTACGCAAGTTAAAAAGGTGGTGATAAAATTTTAAGGTTATGAATATGAAAAAAATTTTTTTTGTTTCCTTTATATTATTTGCTTCTATTTCTAATTCTCAAGAGAAATATCAAATAGAATTCTATAATTTAAATTACAGAATAAATAAAGGTGTAAAAAACAGTACAAATTCTAATATTAATATTAAAATACATTTTGATGATGGTACTGAAGAGACTTTATATTTTCGACCAATTAGAAATAGAGGAGACAATGAAGTTAATTATAAGATTGATCCAATTATTATTAGAAATAAAAGGCCAACCAAAATTAGTTGTTATGTTCATGTAAATTTTAGAACAGGAACAGATGCAAATTCCACTAAAAATATCACAATAAACCCACCATGTAATGAAGGTTTCTTTGATGAAGGTTATTCCCCAAGAATGACAAATGTGAGTTTTAATTATAAAGTACATCCTCTCTTATCCTTAAAACACCCTCCAAATACTTTAATTGGTTTTAACGATGCGTTTACCTTTTCTACCAAAGATGATTCATTAGGTTTTCCAACTTCATTTTACAATTGGCAATATCAAATAGTTGCGAGTGGCTCACCTTTGCCAAATGGTTGGTTTGACATGCCCTACAGCACTCAAGGTGATGCAAACCCTACTATAGTTCCATCTACATTTATAAATAAGGTTCATATTGGAAAACGTATATATTTAAGAGTGGTTTCTTGTAATTACTATACTTCTAATGAAACTATATTTTATGAATTAACCAGATCTGCCCCTCATATCAATAGTGCACAGCCTAAAAAAACAACATGTTATAATGCAATAGATGGAAGTGTAAATTTTAATTTTGATAGAGATTTATTAAATGGAGAGAATTTTAATATTAGCTTAACAAATACTACTTTAAATACAGACCATTCTGAAGAAAATATAGAAAACGATATTATAAATAGAAACTATAAAATTAATAATTTACCTCCAGGGACTTATGTTGCCCAAGTATTTGGGGGAGATATTATTGGCTACGGCGGTGTTCCGTGGAATACTTATGTAGAGTCCGCTGCTCATAAAGCTACTTTCAATATCACAAAACCATCTCCAGTAGAATTTACAGCAACACATACCAATGTTAACTGCAATGAAGGAAGCGATGGGTCTATAACCATAAAAGCTACAGGTGGCACAGGAAATTATAAGTATGTTATTAATGAACAAGCGCCTTTAGCGTTTTCAAATGGCAGTACGCACATAGAAACAGGATTGCCAAATGGATCGTACACCATTAAAGTCCTAGACTCTAATGATTGTTTAGCTCAAAAAATCAGTCGCGACAGTAACGATAATATTATTGGCTCACAGGGCGTTTTAACAGAAACCATCTTAATTACCCAACCCGATGAACCTGTTAGCGTAGAGTTTCCGCTTGATGGTGTTCAAGAACCCACAGCCTTCGGGTTTTCCAATGGAAGCATCACCGCTAAAATAAATGGTGGCACAAAATTTCTTGATGACAGCTATAGTTTCACATGGAAATATTTTGATTCCCAAACAGCAACATGGATTAATTGGTCTACATTTAATTACGATTTTGATACAACAACAAAAGATTGGTTTATCATTTTAAAAAATGCAAAAGCTGGAGACTACAAGCTAACCGTTACCGATGCTAACTATACAAACGCAACAAACACAGCAGGTTGTACCATTATTGATGCACCGTTTACCTTAAAACAACCGCCCTTACTAGAATTAGAAATTATAGAAACCAAAGCCATCTCTTGTAATAATACCAATACCTTTGGAAACCCTTGGAGCGATGGCGAGTTAACAGCTATAGCTACTGGAGGGGTACCATTTAACCCACTAATTAACGGAGAGCACGCCTATAGATATATATGGAAAAAGAAGGATTCCACAGGAGTTTATAAGGTAATTAGTGGAGAAATAAGCAAGGTACTATCCAACATCGATGTTGGCGATTACGCTGTAAATATTATAGATGCTAATGGCATAACTATAGGCACCTCATTAAATAATGTAGTGACTCCTGTAGATGTTTTAACCACTATAAAACAGCCTGATTTATTAGAAGTTACACTAAAAAAAGAAGATGTGTCTTGTGTTTCAGGTAACGATGGCTCAGCAACAGTAAGCATTACGGGAGGAATCCCTCCTTATACCATCCAGTGGGCCAATGGCCAAAACACAGCAACCGCCACAGGATTAACAGCTAACAATCATGTCGTATATGTAACAGATGCCCGTGGTTGTATGGCTACTGGTAATATTACTATTGATCAACCAAATGGAATACAGATTGAAACACTTAAAAAAACTCTTCCTACGTGCTACGGAGGTAATGATGGTAGCATAGAATTGCAAATCACTGGCGGAGAATTGCCATATACCTATTCTTGGAGTACTGGAGAAGCCACCACAAGCATACAAAACCTATCTGAAGGGATCTATACATTTAAATTAACAGATGCTAACGGATGTGTTGCCTTTAAAGAAATTGTTTTGGAAGATCCAAACAAAATCGAAATCGACTTGGATGCCGACAGAACTTTATGTAAAAATCAATACTATAATTTAGATGCTAGCATCGACGATCCTCATGCCACGTATCTATGGACGTCTAACAATGGTTTTAGTTCTACAAATGCTCAAATTAGTGTTACAGAAGCTGGGATTTATGAGGTTACAGCAACAACAGCTTTAGGCTGTACAGCAACAGATAGTGTAATAATAACAACAGACGACATAGAAATAGATGTTGAGTTTTTATTAAGTTCTCAAGCCTATGTAGAGGAGGATGTTATTTTATTTAATGTAAGTGACCCTTTAGGAGAAAACTCTAATTGGGACATCCCTAAAAATGTCACAATTGTTAACCAAACCAAAACTTCCATTACATTGCGTTTCCCAGAAGCAAACACTTATAAAATAGGACTCACATCTACTCAAGGCAGTTGTTATGCCAACCAGTACAAAAATATTGTGGTAGAGGATCGCATTGGCCTACCAAGCTCTGGTGATGCCAAGAATCCATTTATTGAAGCATTTAGCCTTACACCAAATCCAAATACAGGACAGTTTCAAATTGTTATCCATCTCACTGAATCTAGTCCAATAGCCATTCGTGTTTTTGATGTACATGGCGGTTTTGTTTTAGAGCATCTCACACAACATACCGCTAAGGATTATACCATTCCAATGCAGGTTTCTTTGCAAGCAGGTGTTTATTTTGTGGTATTAGAAACGGCCAAAGAAACACAAGTTAAACGTATGATAGCTAAATGATGCATAAACTTTCAAAAACAAATATTAAGCTTTCAATTATCGCTTTAGGTCTTTTACTTACAGCCTTAATTTTTACAAGCTGTTATAAGGAAACTGCTTTACCTGTAGAAGCTGGTTTTAGCACCGTTTTTGTAGAGTCCAATCAATCTGTACCCGTTCAAGTATTTATTAAAAATCAATCGGTTGGAGCAGATAATTACAATTGGACTTTTGAAGGTGCAGAACCTGAAAGTTATTCAAAGGAAAACCCTGGCACCATTGTCTATAAAACCCCTGGCACCTATACCATGACCTTAACAGCTTCAAATATAGATGGAAGCACCGATACTGCCACAAAGTCGATTACCGTCTTTGATGCCATTGCCATTAATTTTTCAACAGAAATAATAGATAGTAACTATCCCCCAGTAGAAGTAGCACTAACAAACACCACCAACGGTGTTGGCTTAACTTATAAGTGGACTTTTGAAGGAGGCACACCAGCGACATCAACAGAACATAATCCTCCAAATGTAACTTTTGAAACTCCGGGCGATCATTCGATTACTTTAGAGGTCTCCAATGGGTTTGAATCTTTTTTAGAAAGCACGATTATTAATGTAGCACCCCATATTGAAGCTATATTTGATTGGGAGGTTGATTATTTTGATGATGATTACCAAGCTCCCGTAAGTATTACCATGACAAACTCAACCATAAGTGCTACGGATTACTCTTGGACATTTCCTAATGGTACACCGGCAACATCAACAGAAAAAACACCAACCGTAACTTTTAATACACCTGGTATTTACACTATTGTTTTAGAAACCGATAATGGAAAACGAACAAGCAGAGCAACTAAAAATATTAGCATTTTACCCAACACCAATATAAGAACCTTTACCAATGTAGAATTAGGCATTAATACCGCACATAACAACAATGTTAAAGGGGCATTTTTTTCAACAACTTTACGAAAGGTGTTTATGGCCAATGAAGTGACATCAGAACATAGTGCCGAGATTGATATAGCTTTTTTTGGGCTCAACAACAGTTTTAGTTTTAATAAATTTATAGCACCAGACATAGCAGGCACTAATGGTTTTGCACCCCTACCAAATGCCACACACACCAAATTTATTAACTCGCAAGAAATTTGCGGTTGCCCTGCAAGTTTAACCGCTACCGAGTTTGATAGCATGACAGACGATACTTTATTAAACGCATTAACCATTACAGAAACCAATAATGGCTTACTAGCATTTAATGATAGTGTGTTACCCCGAATCGTGCTTTTCGAAACACAAGACAACCGTAAAGGGGCTATAAAAATAAAAGATTTTGTTGATAATGGACTTAACTCCTATATTGTTTGCGATATTAAAGTGCAGAAATAAGTTTCAGTAGTTAGACGACATATTAAAGAAAATAATTAAAATGACATATTTTTCTCAACATAAAGGGTTCAGCTTTAAACCAAAAACAATTGGCTTAAAACTCCTGTTACTCTTTTTAATATGTACCGCCAACTTCCAACTAGCCTCTGCCCAACGCTTCCCGGTACAAGTCAACCAATCGCTTATACCGCCCTATAACACCAAACTTAATAGCTATGCAACAAGCACAGACGTTAAGCTACGCTTATTCCTTACCCTTACCGATGTTAATGTGAGCAACCGTCAAGTGCGGTTAAAACTTAAAATACAAGGAAAAGGGCTAAACATACAGTCCGCAGACTTTGTAACAGGCGCCTCCCCTATCTTTTTAAATGGTGGCACGCAGCAGCAGTTTACAAATATAGACTTAGCACCCTATTTTCAGCTAAATAATCTATTGGGAATCACCCCACAACAATACAACCAGCCCCTACCCGATGGCAGCTATAAAATATGCTGGGAGGTTTACGATGCTTTAACCAACCAATTAATTTCTAACACCAACACAGGCTGTTCCAACATCTTTTTGTTATTAAACGACCCACCGTTTTTAAACCTGCCCAATCGGGGCGACCAACTCACAGACATACAGCCCACAAATATTGTTTTCCAATGGACACCACGCCATGCCAACGCCACCAATGTAAGTTACGAATTCGAGATTAGAGAACTCTGGGACAAACAAATAGACCCGCAAGCTGCCTTTCTAGCCTCGCCCCCATTCCATACAGAAACCTCGTTCTCGACCACATTATTGTACAACATTGGCAAGCCAACACTCATACCCGGTCGAACCTACGGTTGGCGCGTACGTGCCAAGTCCACCACAGGCCTTAGCGAAAACTCGGTTTTTAGAAATAACGGCTATAGCGAGATATTTTATTTCACTTTTACAAACCAGTGTTTCCCTCCAACATTCGCCCTTGCTGAACCTTTAGACAAAGGGCGCGTAAAAATAATTTGGCAAACCCATCCAGACCACAACAAATACCACGTGCAGTATAAGCGTGCCGATGTGGCTGATGCCGAATGGTTTGAGGTGTTCTCATACAACAACCAAGTGCAAATAGCAAATTTACAAGACGGTGTAACTTACAATTTTAGGGTTGGTGGCACCTGCCATGCCCTAACCGATTTCGAACAAGGGTTTAGCTATAGTGCTGTTAACCAGTTTACCATGCCAACTGCCGACGAGTCCCTAAGCTACAGCTGCGGTATCGTGCCAGAAATTACAATTACCAATACCAACCCTTTAGACAATATAGGCGTTAACGAAACCTTTACCGCTGGCGATTTTCCCGTAACCATAAAACAAATTGAAGGTGGCAACGGCAATTATAGCGGTACAGGGTTTATTGTCGTGCCTTATCTAGCAGACACCAAAATAGCCGTAGAGTTTAATAATATTAACATCAATACCGACTACCAGCTGTACGATGGTATTATAAGAACTACTTACGACCCTACTTGGAGTGGGGTTGAGAGTGTGGATGGGTTTGTTGATGATGTCGAAGATATTATTGCAAATGTCTTTACTACTAATGACGATGATGACACATCAGACACCTCAATAGATCAAGATAATAACACTAATTCTGATAGTAGTACTGATGATAGTATAAATGAGGACACTAATGATAATTCAAATAATACCGATACTAATACTTCAGACTTTCACAGCTCTGATAATAATAATTCTTCGGCTACAGATGATAACTCAAATAATTCAGATTCAACAAACACAGCTAGCAACACTAGTTCTTCTAATAATGATTCTTCAAATACAGGAGATACAGAAGTTGTAATAGTACACGGGAATAAAAGTTATAAAGATGGCGATGTTATTGAGGTTGATTATCATAGAGAGAAACCTCACTTTGCATTTTTATTAAAAAATCACCCTAAAAATGCTACGTTTAATTGGCAAGTATTAAAGTTAGGAACCGATAATACTTCTGCTTATGTAACCAACGAAACTATACACGATAATTTAGGTATAGATATGAAACAAATACACATTCTAGATGTAGTTGCTAATTATAACAATAAAAAAACACAAGTTACTATAAAACGAAAAACTAAAGAATTTAAATTAGAAGAATTATATGCTTTACATAATGAAAAAAGATTAGCAAAATCTGGGCAAATTTTATATTTAGTGAATCCTTCCTCTGTTACTAACACTAATAAAAAAGTTAAATACGGTTTAAAATTGGACAAAAGCTTAAATGAGGATTTAATATCTCCTAATGCTATACAATGGTCTTTTAATGGTGAAAATCAATATTTTTCAACGGCAAAGACCAATATTACAAGAGATTTAGAGGAAAGTGACAATACTATTACTACTTCCGTTAACGCTGGCAATCCTAATTCACTTGAAAAAAGTGTAGATGTGGAGTGGGTGGATGGTTACTATAAAGAAGTTGACGTAGTCTCACCTGCTGTACAAAACGCTCTAAATGAATTAAGTGATTATGTGAATAAATTGGGTTCAGTATTAGAGAAACTGGATAACTCAGGTGAATTGGAATTTAATATTTCTTTTCACGGAGAAGAGTATTTAGAAGAAGATAGTAATTCAAGGTTTTATAATATAGTTAGAAAAGGTGGCTTTGGAGGTTCAATAGATTTAGAATTTAATGGGTTTTCATATGGTTGGGATTTAAAAGTAGTTACAGCTGAAATAGGTTTAAAGCCAATTTTGAGTGTTTCAGGCAATGGAACAATGGGATATATAAGAAGAAACGATAAAGATTCCTTTACGGAAACCGGAATTGAAATGAGTTTTAGACTAAATGCGGATTTGCAAGTTGTTGGTACTGTTGGTTTTGACCTTTTGGTCGTAAAAGTTAAAGCAGAACCATACGCAGGTATATCATCTTGGGGAGAAGTTAGTTATAGTAATAAGACCAAAAGTATTGAAGGTAGTTTTGGAGTTGGTAAACCTTATGTAGGAATAGTGGGGGAGGTTTTAGTAGCTGACTATAATATTATTCCTACTGGAAATTTAAGGTATACTTGGGAAGAAGTTAAACTTGAATTACCATTTGAATATAATTTAAAAGAATAAATATGAAATTTATAAAAATTATTTGGATAGTATCAGTATTTATTATTATAATTTTCCATATTACTTTTGAAGGATATAAAATTTTTGATTTTCTTTCGAAGAATTACAGTATTAAAACAATGGAAGTTACAGACTATTATTATGATACTTATTCAAGACGCAAATCAATAACTATTAATGGTTTTGTCGACAAAGAAAGGGTTTATTTTACAAGATTTGATGATGAAATAGGGGAATTATTTTCTCTATACCCAGGTATTGCAACGGAAAATAAAGAAATTGAAAAATTGAGTTCTGTTTTTCCAAATACTTTTAAAAATAGTTATAATGATTCTAAAAACATTGAGGTCTTAAAATTCAAAAACACACAGATTGTTATGCTTACAAAAGACAATGAGTTTCAAAGTTGGAAAAGACGTCTGTTTTTATTTTCAATATATTGCTTAACCTCAATTATAATATTAATTTTAATCAAAAAAAAATGAAAGAATTATTTACAATTATATTACTTGGATTATCTTCATTTCTATATTCTCAAATAGAGTTTGAAGCTAATAATATTATTATTCAAAATGAAGCAACAGGGAAATTGATAATTGAGGGATATTCTAATAAAGAAATGTACAAAAAAGAAAAATGTGATTTTTCTAGAAATACGCCAGAACAAAAATTTTGTATTTTTTTCAACTTGGATACTAAAGAAGAACTAACTGTTTTTTTTAATCCATATGAAGCACCTTCTAACTACAATAAGGAAAATTATTTAGATAAAATGAAAGTTTATGACAAAAAAACTAACTTTTACACTTTAGATTCTAAATATATATTTGATTACGGAATAAGTAAAGATGTTTTTATAAAATATATTAATACTAATGAAGTTTTTCCAAAACCGATATATTCAACTTTTTATATGCAAGATTTTTCAAACAAATTGATTATAAAAAATATGGGGGAAAATTTTGATTTAGGATTGTTTTTGATTACAACTAATACAAATAGAACTATTAATTACCTTAACAAATTTAACAAAGAAAAAATAGACATAACATTATTATGTACTAATGTTTTAAATAATATAAAAAACAGACCTAATGAAAATAGTTTTTTTGAATTAATCGATAAAAAATACTCACCTTTTTTTAAAAATAAGGATGAAACTGCTAGTGAAGTAGTCCCCAAAAAAAAAGTTACTTATAATATTAAGAAGACTTTTCACGATATTATTAATGGAGTAGTTTTGAAAAAAAACAAGGTTTCTAAAGAAGAAATCATAGAAAAATATAATATCCCTGTTAAACATTTTGTAAAGGATAGTTTGTCAGTAAAAGAAATAATTAAAGTGAATACATTGAATAAGGACTTTCAAATTATTAAATTCTACGATGCTAAAACAGTAATTAAAACAAATTATCAAACATTAAATAATGATATTGTTAAGGAAAATAATCTATTAACAGTTTTAATAAAGATTAATTTCGAAGTTTTTATTAATTTATATTCTGGTAAAAAGAGCGATAAATTTCCTGAGATAAACAAACTAAAACCACTAATTCAAGATGCTAATGGGAATTTAAATATTGAAAAACTAGTGAAAGTTATCAAAGAAAACAAATCAAGTTTAAGTAAATATCTAGAAGAATAAATACAAAAGAACTACATATAACTATACTATTAATCTTCTTGTTTACTATTAATATGGCAGGACAAGAACGAATTAATATATTTCAAAAAGTTATTACTTTTCCCCCGCTAGCGCGAGCGTCACGCTCGTGCCAGCAACAGTAAGAAACAAAAAGATTAAACAAAACAAATGAGTAAAAATTAGTGTTTATAATGAATTTTATAAAACAAAAAATAGATTACATTCAAAACAATCCAGTAGAACAAGGTTTTGTAACCAACCCTGAAGATAATATTTATCATTTTGCAGTGAGTTGATTAAATCCAAGTTAACACAAGGGTATCGATCTCAGCAGTAACAGTAAGAAAAATAGAATATGAATAGCAAATGTAAACCAAGATATTGAAAAAGGAATTACATCGTATAGCCAATAGTTTTCAGTTTAAAGCAATGAGCTTAAAACTGCTATTACTCTTTTTAATATGTACAGCCAACTTCCAGCTAGCCTCTGCCCAACGCTTCCCGGTACAAGTCAACCAATCGCTTATACCGCCCTACAACACCAAACTTAATAGCTATGCAACAAGCACAGACGTTAAGCTACGCTTATTCCTTACCCTTACCGATGTTAATGTAAGCAACCGCCAAGTGCAATTAAAACTTAAAATACAAGGAAAAGGGCTAAACATACAGTCCGCAGACTTTGTAACAGGTGCCTCCCCTATCTTTTTAAATGGTGGCACGCAGCAGCAGTTTACAAATTTGGACTTAGCACCCTATTTTCGGCTAAATAATCTATTGGGAATCAACCCGCAACAGTACAACCAGCCCCTGCCCGATGGCAGCTATAAAATATGCTGGGAGGTTTACGATGCTTTAACCAACCAATTGATCTCCAACACCAACACAGGCTGTTCCAACATCTTTTTGTTATTAAACGACCCACCGTTTTTAAACTTGCCCAATCGAGGCGACCAACTCACAGACATACAGCCCACAAATATTGTTTTCCAATGGACACCACGCCATGCCAACGCCACCAATGTGAGTTACGAATTCGAGATTAGAGAGCTCTGGGACAAGCAAATAGACCCGCAAGCCGCCTTTCTAGCCTCGCCCCCATTCCATACAGAAACCTCGTTCTCGACCACATTATTGTACAACATTGGCAAGCCAACACTCATACCCGGTCGAACCTACGGTTGGCGCGTACGTGCCAAGTCCACCACAGGCCTTAGCGAAAACTCGGTTTTTAAAAACAACGGCTATAGCGAGATATTTTATTTCACTTTTACAAACCAGTGTTTCCCTCCAACATTCACCCTAGCTGAACCTATAGACAAAAGGCGCGTAAAAATAAATTGGCAAACCCATCCCGACCACAACAGGTACCACGTGCAGTATAAGCGTGCCGATGTGGCAGATGCTGAATGGTTTGAGGCATTCTCATACAACAACCAAGTAGAAATAGCAAATTTACAAGACGGTGTAACCTACAACTTTAGGGTTGGTGGCACCTGCCATGCCCTAACCGATTTCGAACAGGCTTTTAGCTATAGCGCCGTTAACCAGTTTACCATGCCAACTGCCGACGAGTCCCTAAGCTACAGTTGCGGTATCGTACCAGAAATTACAATTACCAACACCAACCCTTTAGACAATATAGGCGTTAACGAAACCTTTACCGCTGGCGATTTTCCAGTAACCATAAAACAAATTGAAGGTGGCAACGGCAATTATAGCGGTACAGGGTTTATTGTTGTGCCTTACCTAGCAGACACCAAAATAGCGGTAGAATTTAATAATATTAAAATCAATACCGACTACCAACTCTACGATGGTATTATAAGAACTACTTACGATCCTACTTGGAGTGGGGTTGAAGATTTCGGTGATTTATTTAATGGTGGTGATGGCCAAGTAAACACAAATGAAGTTAAATTTCCAATAGCCCAAATACTTATAGACCCCAATGGTGATATATTAATTGTAGGTGAAGGTGGTGCTCCTATTGTAGAGCTGCCTGGAGGAGAAGACTATACAATAACAGATAGTAATGGACAAATATGGAGTGTCGACGAACAAGGTAATGTGACATCCATGGGAACGCAGGCTCAAGGCGGAAGCTCTACCGCCAATAATACAAATGGTGTAAATAGCAACGGCGAAGCTACTAGTATTACAGCACAAGAAGTGTTGGTTACATTTACCCAAGCAACAACAGCTAAACACCCTAATAAATATGGTTTTGATGCCTACCAAAACTCCCAACCACAAACCAAAGACCTCTACAAAAGCTTAGGCGACAACTATTATATGCCCTATAAAGCCGTTGCTAAAGGACAAACCGATTATATAATAGCCAACATAAGCATAACTACAGACAGCATACAGCCAAAGGACATTGTCTTTAAAACTAAAGATGGCGTAGCATTAACCAAGGTGGATAGCACAACAACTACTTACACCTTAGCGCTAAAAGGTGTTTTAAGTGATGCTAATATAGAAACCCAAGCCGTTATTAAACAAGACGGCAACTACCAAATTGCGGGTGCATTTATACAGTACCAATCTACAATTAAAAACGTGGACGTGGTATTGGTAAATACCGCAAACGCCAACACAGAAACCATTAAAAACCATCTCAAACGTATTTACCAACAAGCCATGGTAAATCTTAATATTACCGAGATTAACAACTTTACCAGCACATTAAATAACCTAACACCTAACGGTAGCATAGAAAGTGGTGAGAGTGGCTTTTTAGCAAATTATACGCAACAACAGCAAGCCATAAATAGTGCTTTAAAATCTAGACCCGATTATAAACAAAGTGCGTATTATTTAATTCTTACAGATAAAACACCTTCAAAAGCAAACCAAAAAGGACTCATGCCTATTGGTAGACAGTTTGGGTATATTTATAGTGTTAACAGTAAAACAATAGCACACGAGCTGGGCCACGGTGCTTTCCAACTCAAACACCCATTCTCCACACATAGCCTATATAAATGGAACGAGGGCGACACCAACTGGCTTATGGATTACCCAAATAGTGCAACACACTTACCTTATGCCCACTGGAAAAACATACATAACCCTAATATTCGTATTGGTGTTTTTGATGGGGATAGTGAGGGGGAGTTAGCTGGAGGATATGGCTTATCACCTGATTTTAAATTATTTTCTACTTCTACCAACAAAATAATAAGTAATAAAGAAGTTTCAGATCCTTTTATTACTGGTTTTGTACATCTAGAGAAACAGTACAATTGGCGTTCTGTTGATGGTGTACGTGGCTATTATTTAAAAGACAAAGATTCACTATTTAATAATTACAAGACTCAAGTAAATAATGATGCTAAAATATGGCTAACCTACAATAATAACGCCACCTGTTCCCAAAGAGTAGCTGTAAGAACAACTTATGATAAAGTGAAAGATTTTATTATAGCTAAAAATAGGACAGGTTTAGTGAGTTATACAAAAAACACCAACATCCCACCTAAAGATAATAATGACAAAAAGCAAGCAGAATATTATATTAGTTATTGCTCAGGTAGTTCCCAGCCAAGTAGTGGAAGGTGTAAGCAGTTTGATTATTACACAGAAATTCAAGCAAATGACCAAACAAGAGTAAATGAAGCATTACAACAAGCAATTACATCTATTAATAGTAGTAAAAATACACTTGACAGAGATTTAGGTAGCTTTTCGCATATTGTTTTAGCAAAAAACTCTTCAAATAGTAATCCATTGAATAACTTACAAATGGAGATTATTGAGGACAAGCTTCACCTGTTGGCTTACGGTGAGAGCAAGGACAAATACATGGTGGTTACTTTCTTACAGTTGGACGAAAACAATAAAAAATATGACAACGTGCAACTCAGAAACCTAGCTCAAAAAGCTGTAGATGAAGCGCAATCTGATAGCAAAATTGTTCATGTATTAGTAACGTACTCTAATTACGAGTCTATGTTTGGTGTAGGCTTATTTAATAATGATGTTTGTTACAATATAGGGTATGCAGAAAGTGAAATAGGTTTGGTTGGTAATAATCCATTAGATTTAAAACAATCTATTTACCAAAACATCATCAATGTTTTTAAAAGTATAGAGAAGCCTCTAATAGTGACTAAATATTACCAGTACGCTAATGGAAATTTACAAAGCTATAAATATAAAACCAAACAAAATATAAGAGGCTATGGTTTTATAAAACATCTTTCTTTTTACCGCTCAAGAGCATTAGTTAATGCGGTATCAAAGCGACAAGGTTGTTCTGACAAACATAATCAATGTGAGAGTCGTTGTGGTGAGAATGATGGAGGGTGTTACAATCGATGTTCAAACAACTACAATCTATGTATTGATAATATAAAAGTTGTTTTAAACGAGGCTTTAGATAAAGAAATGGCTATAAACGGCCTTGGTAATGAGATTCTTTGGCAGGAGGAAAACATAAGCGATATTGCAACTTTTAGGGAGCTCTACATGGATTTTGATGGGTCTAAAAGCAGCGACGGAGAAATCGATGTAAATACAGATGGCAATATAACATTTCAGTTATGGAAAAAAACTGTAGAATCATGGACTTGGTGGAGTCAAGTAGAGGTGGCTACTGGTTTTGGTACGGTATTAGATAAAAAGAAACATTTTTATGACTTTAAAAGTTTAGCTCTTCTGGATGATGTTGTATATGGTGCCTTAGACGTAGCCAGCTTCATTCCGGGCGCAGATAATGTTACAGACCCTGTTGGTGCCATTTATGCAGGAGTTATTAGAAATGATGCTACTAATTTCACTATTTACTCATTATCTTCAGCGGTTCCTTTTGTAGGCGCAGCGTATATAAAAGGTGGTGCAAAACTAGGTAAAAATGCAGATGAGCTTTGGGGTATTGTAGCCAAAAAAGCCAATAACACCCAAGGTTTTATTCTCGAAAGCAGGAAAATAAAAGATATAAAACCAAACGAGTTTCAAATAACCAGTATTATACACAGTGGTGACAAAAAGGTTATAGACAAAGTAAATGCCACAGCAGCCACCGAAAATTATGTAGATAGTGATTTTGTGCGTAAGCAATTGGATGTGTTGGCTAATGCGGGGGACGACATAACTACTCTACTTTTAAAGAGTGGTGAAGACTTCACAGTACTTACAAATGCAAGAAAATTACCTGGTACTGCAGCGGGTAATGGAAAAAATATTTCAGGCACTTGGTTAAGGGGTACAGAGGGGAATGCAGGTTTGTTTCCTCAATCTATTGCTAATCAATTAAAAAACCAACAATTCTCAACTTTTGATAAATTTAGAGAAGCATTTTGGAAGGCAGTGGCAAATGATTCACATTTGGCGTCTCAATTTAGCTCTTCAAATTTAACACGAATGCAAAATGGGTTCGCTCCATTTGTTAAACAATCTCAACAATTAGGAGGTCAAACTAAGTACATACTTCATCATAAGACTCCAATAAATCAAGGTGGTGCTGTTTATAATATGGATAACTTGTATATCGTTACCCCAAAATATCATAAAGAAATATTAGACCCTGCCTATCATTATGGGTATGGTTATTAATTTAAAACTAAGAAATGACTAGAGAAGAATTAGAAATATTAGTAAAAAATATTGTTGAAATAAATGGTAAATCGGAAAAGGAAATAGATGGTATGATTGAAAAACTCAAATCAAATGTTCCTCATCCTTCTGTTACTGATTTGATTTATTATGAAAATCTAACACCAAAAGAAATTGTGGAAAAAGCACTGTCATACAAGCCTATTCAACTCTAAAGCGTAGCAACATTTTTATTAAAGAAGTCTTTAAATTTTTTAGTGGCAAGCATTTTGTCTTAAATCGAGTTAACTCCCTTTTGTTTTTCAATTGAAGAAAAAAAACCCGCTAGCGCGAGCGTCACGCTCGTGCCAGCAGAAGTAAGAAACAAAAAGATTAAACAAAACAAATGAGTATAAACTAGTGTTTATGATGCATTTTATAAAAACAAAATATAAGCTTACTGGCTCCTAGCTCGGGACTTTAAGAGCAATTAAGACCTAAACAATAAGCAGACAAACACAAAACCTATAATGTAAAGCTTTAATAATCAATCATAATAAACTAACTTTACTAAACAAAGGAAAAAAACATAAAACCCCATTTGATATTTAATTGTTGCATAACAACATTAAATATATCACAAAAAAGATTAGAATAGTATTGAATAAAAAAGCGCCATTATTTTTAATTTTTAAAGCTCATTTGCTAATCCCCCTACTTCTACTTTGCGTGTTAACACCAATGTCTATAACCGCACAAGACTTAGAGAATATTGGTAGTCGAACCGTAGATAAAATAAAAAACAGCCCTTTAAAAATAAATGGTGGTATCTCTGCAAATAGTATATTTTATAACTCCAATGGGCGTAGTGCCCGCAAGCCATTTACTTATTTCTTACAGGGTAATTTAAACGTAAGTTGGCTAACCTTTAGTATGCCTTTAAGCTACAGCTTTACTAACACAGGTAACCAATTAGGTTACCAAACGCCATTTAAATTTAACAGACTTAGCATACACCCCAAATATAAATGGATACAAAGCCATATTGGTGATGTAGCCATGACGTTTTCGCCCTATACCTTAAGCGGCCACCAATTTACAGGAGCAGGTGTAGAATTAACACCAAACGGCCCTTTTAATATTAGTGCCATGTATGGGCGTTTGCTAAAAGCCACAGAGGATGATGGACAACAACAAACCCTCCCTGCCTTTAAGCGTATAGGATATGGTAGCAAATTAGGTTGGGAAAAAGAAAATTACAAAATTGGTCTTATTGGTTTTTATGCCAAAGATGACATCCATTCTATTGCAGCAGTTCCAGATGACAGAAACATTACCCCTAAAGAAAATTTAGTGGTTGGTTTGGATGGCGAGGCAACCATTGCAGAACATTTTATTATTAAAGCAGAGTATGCCTCTACAGCAATTACCCAAGACACCAGAGCCGAAAATACAAATGAAAAAGGAACAGGCTTAGCAAGTTTACTTTTTAACAGTAAAGGTTCTACCGAGTACTACAATGCTTATAAAATTGGTTTAGATTATGAATTAGACAAAATGAAAGTAGGTTTAGCCTACGAACCCCCGCTAGCGCGAGCGTCACGCTCGTGCCAGCAACACTAAGAAACAAAAAAGATTAAACAAATGAGTAGAAAATACAAGTTCCATAATCCAACAGCCGCATACTTTGTGAGCTTTGCTGTAGTGTATTGGTTAGATGTTTTCACAAGACAAGCTTATTTTACAATCTTGGAGCAAGCTGTTGAATATTGCAGAAAAGAAAAAGGCATGGAAGTTTTTGCTTATTGTTTTATGCCAAGTCATGTGCACTTGGTATTTAAATCCAACAACGAAGACCCATCAGGTTTATTAAGAGATTTTAAAGGATTTACCGCTAAAAAAACAATAAAAGCAATAGAAGAAAACCCTCAAGAAAGCAGAAAAGAATGGTTGCTTTGGATGATGGAAAGCGCAGGAAAAAAGAAAAGTAATGTTAGCAAAAGACAGTTTTGGCAACAACATAACAAACCTATTGAACTATGGAGTGGTAAAGTGATAAAACAAAAAATAGACTACATTCACAACAATCCAGTAGAACAAGGTTTTGTAACCAACCCTATAGATTGGAAATATAGTAGTGCCAGAAATTATGCCGATGATGAAACCGTATTAAAAATAGACAATAAAAACATGCATTTAGGAATGATGGAGCAATGAGTGTATTAAAAAGAAATAGTTGTTGTGTGGGCACGAGCGTGACGCTCGGGCTAGCGGGGGATTATTCAAATTTATAGAAATGGCAAAGATGTTTCAGAAGAGCAGTTAGATAAAGCAAATGAAATTGTAAAAAAACAAGACAATAATATAAATAACAATTATTTTATTTTTGATTTTGAGAAAATAGAAGAGGTTGAAGCAATTAAAGTAAACAAAGACCAGAGAGCATTAAATAATCTAGAATTAAAATTAGGGGTTTACCTTTTTTCTAAAGTTTTAAGCGAAGTAGATAATGAGAGTGATACCTTTATCCTTTTCTTAGAAAAAATAGAACAACAAAACTCAAATTTATTAACCGTCTTAAAAGAAAAAATTGAAGCTCAAGAAAATGATGCTGCAATTATTAATTACTTAGCAGAAGAGTTAATAATAGTGTTCTCTAATATATTAATAACAAATACGCCATAAATATGTTTAAATTAAAAACATGGGGAGCCTTAGCACTATGCATAGCTGCATTATATGTATTTATCACATTTGATACTTATTTAAATGATGATTTTCTTAATAAAGGAGTGGGAAACAAGAGGAAGTTAATGAATCTTATTGTATACACTTTAGCAGAAAATAAATTTGGTTATTGGTTTGTACGCTGTATACCGTTAGTACCAGCTTATATTTTTGGAGCATCATTTGTGAAAAATTTAAAAAAATAACAATAGTAAACATCCATAACTAAAACTTGACACCTAAGAAAATGATTAAATGGATGTGGCGTGTAACTATTGAAAAAACAATAAATATAAACACATGAAACATATTTTCACTCTTATTGTAATTTTACTTTACCAACAGTTTGGTTTTGCAAATACAACGCCAAGTATTGTAACTAAAAACCACAATACTACGGTAGTAAAAAACACAGTAGAACAACTTAATTATTTAGTTAAGCGTAATGCAAACAAAAATAATTTAAACGGGAAATCGCCTTGGTATATCTATATTTTAGGAGGCGATTTAGAAGATCTAAAATATTATATCGACAAAACAGAAGGTAGAGAAACTCGTCCAGAATATCTAATTGAACTAAACAAACAGCTTACAGCTATAAATAGTAAAGGTAATGCCGCCGTTTATGTTGCTTTTACAGATTATAAAAACGAATTAATAACTCCTATTTTTCCTGAAGAAGCAACAACTATGGGCGCAAGAACTGCCTATATAAATAAGCTAATAAATAATAAAGATTATAGTCAAGCTAGCCAAAAAGAACTAGAGTCTTATTTAAATTTTAATGACGCTTTTAAAGACCTTATTGAAAAAATCTATATCGAATCGGAATTAAGTAAAAGTGACGCTCCAAATATATTAATGCCCTTTACGAACTATTCCATAAGGCAGGTTATTCAAAAAATAAATACTAATAATACAAATCAATACACAGAATCTAAAGGTTTTGCATATACGCTATACGCTCCTAAATTAGAACAACCACTTAATAAAGGAAAACTTAAAGCAATTTATAATAATGAAATAGTATCATTATACCCCACAAACAATAATACCGAAAGAATAATTTCTAAAATAGCGCAATCTATTGATACCTACTTTTACGATGATAGCTTTGAGTATAGGGAATGTGAAGAATTGCTCGAGAAATATAAAAATGAACCTATTTTAACCGATTTTCCTGAATTTAGAAAAATTGCTGAAGCTAATCCTTGTGTTTTAAACAATGTTATAGAATGGGGTGTAGATATTAAAGAAAAATCGGACTGGATGACCATGACCGAAAAACTTATTGTTGTCCCCTTATATGCAGTGTTAGCAATTCCTGCTAGCACTATTGCAGGTTCAGCTATTTTAAAAGAATTAGGTAAGCAAAAAACTAAAGATGCTGCAATGGCCGCCTCTATAAATATTACCATACAAACTATTTCTAATTATTATTTTGAAGAATCTGTTTTTAACGAAACTAATACCAATAAAAGATGGGAAAAAGCATTGTTTGCTTTAGATATAAAAGACTTTACTAAAGATGTTATTGAAGGTGTGTGGCAACCAAGCACAAGGCAAATGGCTGTTATAAACTGTATTAACGAAGGTGTTTCCATAGAAAATTTAGACTGGGATAATATAGATATTTCTAAAGCTAACGTTAGCTTTAGTTATAAAGATTGCATCTATGAAGTTGTATACTATTTAACTTTTGAAAAAATTACCGAACAAGCTGGTGGCTACCTATTCAAAAAAATAGGAAACCTGGCTCAAAAAGACCCTAAACTATTTGTAAAGGCCTGGAGAGAACTGCGTAAAGACTTAGGCACAAATTTCAAAAAAACGATTAAAGGCGGAGCTAATAAATATTATAAAGATTTAGCAAAAGCCACAGGCATTTCTAAACTAAGCCAAGCAGCACAAAATTACCTAAATGCATCATTTAAAATGGACGATGCCATAGATGAAGCCTTTAGTGATCTGGCATCACAAATGGGTGAAACCGCAGGCTATCAATTTAAAAATTTAATAAAAGATGCTGCCATAGAAACCGAATTAGATATTATAAATGCTACACAAAAACAACTATCCAATCAAGTAACTAGCAGTATTGTAAAACAAGGAGCAAACGTCTCATTAGATTTTAATATAAATAATGGGAAAACTAAAATTTATGCTACCCTTTTAGAAAAATACGATGATGTCGATGGATCTTTTCGTATTGTATTTATAAATCCGTCTAAGTCCAGTGACCTAGACAATTTCTTAAAAAATACAACGTCTGGCAGAAAAGCTGTTATAGAAGCTCTAAAAGGTGATAAAACAAGCTTTAAGGCCACAGCAACATTAGCTAATGCTAAAGCCATGGGTATTGAAGATGGTAGTGAAATTGTAATAAACGAAGTCGTTTTAAAAACAAAAAAAGCTAATGGTGAGTTTGAAGATGATTTAATTGTTGGAAAGAATTTGGCAGGGAGTGTGTTTAATCACTTGCCTACATCTGGAGCAATAATAACTTCAAATGCTAAGCAAGGGACTTTTTTAATCGGCAGTTACCCAACTGACTTGCAACAGATTTTAACTGAATTAAATTATCCTAAAATCAATTCTATCGACTTAAACTTTCCTGTTCCATCAGGTCAAAAATTTAATCTTCTAAATATTTCTGACGACTTATACCAACAATATTTAAACAGTGGAGGAGGATTTTTTACGCAAGTAAATGGTCCTTGGATTGATGCTGCAGTTAATCAAGGTAGAGATATAATTGTTGTTTCTGATTTTCAACAACTCTATAATGCTGCTGGAGAATTAACGGGATTTGGTAAAGAAGTACATAGGCTTGAATGGGTTCACGGTTACAGATTTGATCCAAATACAAAAAAAATGATTCCTCAACAAGCAGGAACAACTTTACCAAATAAAACTTTACAATCGGACTATACTCAAAATTAATATGAATAATACATTTTTATCCGAAGTTATTGCATCAACAGATTTACACGCAGGAGGACATTTATTTGGAGTTTTGTTTTGTAAAAAATTAAACTTTAAAGTTGATGGTTCTGTAATTCTGACCAAACAGGTTTTAGATGATTTTAATCCTATAGATAAATCTGATGTTGCCCATCTAAATTCATATTCTATAGAAGGAAAATGGATTAAGAATAATTCAAATCAAATTAATTGTGTATTTGAATCTATTTTCTTAAAAATGACTGGAATTGAGAGTGTTAATAATAGATTAATTTTTCATTGTTATGACTCAAGGTTATCAAGGCAATGGGGAGAGGTATACAATAAATGTATCAGTTAAGAAATGTTACAAGGCTTAAAATATCTACTATTATACCTGTTAACATTTCTATTCGGAGTTCAAACGACCTATTCAGAAACGGAATTTGTTCTATCTCCGAATCAGATATCCTTCTCAATTGAACTAACCCAAAATTTCAAAAGCCTAGAAAAAGAACTCCAACCCAATATAGGTTTTCTAAAAGAAAAAAGTAAGTTTGGTAAGTCTGAAGGCTCATCAGTACGAATCAACTGTCATTGTACTAAATGGATTAGCTATGAATTGGTTAATGCAGGGGGTAATCTACCTTCGTTATTACGTCAATTAACTACAAAGCCTACATACAAACCATTAAGGACGATTTGGAGTAAAGAAGGAAAGACTACCACATTTATAGGTAAATGGGATGAAACTGTCAATGGTCAACAAAATGGATTACAAAAAGTATTTGATGAATTATCTGAAAGTGATTTGAATATTTACATGCAATCTGGAAAGTTTGAACATCGTGGAGGGTTTAACATGTTATCTATAGAAGATTTTTCTTTGAAACAAGCTGAGTATGTCCAAAAGATAAATACAGGTCAGATTAATTCCAGCTGGACGTTTGATGATTATATATGGGAAGCATATAATCGTCCATGGTTAGAAAGCGCATTACAAAGAGGAGATGATATTATTATTTGGAGTGATCCAGTAGCTTCAAGAAATGGTTTTTATCAAAGGGAATTAGATTTTATTCAGACTAATGCAAATCAGTATGGTTACGATTACAATTTAGGAATAAGTACAGGAACATTTTCAAAGTAAATTTTGCTTAAAGATAGAGTTGTAAATAGAGTTTTTAAAAGTTATTCCAGTAGTTCGGTCGAATATCATGCTGGAGGCTTCTTTGTGAGAAAGAACGCAGTATATCTTGTCTTTCTATCTAGTATGGATGTTTATTATTTTGAGAGAGAAGAAGGATTACACCCTAAGGATAATGATTATTCATTCTTATTATCAAACTTGGATAAAATAGAGAAGGAGAAATTTGAAATTATTGAAAACTCTAGTAATGTTTTGATATTGAAATCTGAAAAAGAAATACGTCTAGTTCCCTCTATTTTTATGGAGAGTGTTGAGCAAGAGAAATTATCAGAAATATTGATTGATTGGGGAGAAAATAAAACTCTCATTTTTAACCTCGTTTATACTATGTCAGGAAACTTTAGACTAACCCTTTAAGTTTGTTTTTAGCAATAAATGCATCAATTAAAGTATATACGTAATCCTTGTCTTTCTCGGTCATACGAGCTACCTCTTTAATTCTGTTCATTAGTTTATCAGTAAGCTCTAAATCAGTGTTTCCAACCAAGTAATCCAAAGAAACCCCAAGAGCTTTGGCTATTTTATTGGCAATTTCAACAGAAGGAGTAATCTCTTCACGTTCGTATCTGCCAATAACAGCTCCAGAAGTTCCCACTTCTTTACCGAGTTCATCTCTGCTAACACCTTTCTGTTTGCGTAAGTCTGCTATTTGTTTGCCAATATTCATAACTAAAAGATTACAAAACACCTTTAAAAACGATGTTTTTACAAAGATAGCGTACTTATAAGTGAAAAACAAAACGTATAAATTTGCTTAGATTTAATTTATAGATTACATTTGTTACTGATAAGTGATATTAAACTTTTCTCAGAATTATGGAAATCAAACAAATTAAAGAGCAATTAAACATAGAAACAGTACTAAACGAGTACGGTATTGCAATCAACAAAAACAAGCATTGCAAATGCCCTTTCCATAAAGATGATAAACCCAGTTTAAGAATTTACTCCGAAACCAATACCTATACTTGTTTTGGTTGTGATAAAACGGGAGACGTAATACAATTTATACAAGACTTTGAGAAATGCACCAAACATAAAGCATTAAAAAAAGCAACAGCATTAATCGGTACTGAAGAAATAAAACCAACCAAAGCAACAACAGAAACACAAGAGATTAACTACTCAGAACTCTTTCCAAAATTTAAACAAAGCCTACACAGAAGTAAAAAAGCGATAGCTTATTTAGAAGAAAGAGGAATTTATGATGTGAAGTTAGAGCAAGGATTTAATACTTCGACTGGGCTCAGTACAGGTAATGGCACTCAATTTAAGCAACTCAAAAATTGTATTATTTATCCATTAAAAGACCAGGGTAATAATATCGTAAGCCTTTACGGTAGAAATATAGCCAAAGCAGGAACGCATTATTATACAGCTAACAGAAAAGGTTTGTACCCGAACTATCCTACTGCAGAAACCAAAACACTAATACTTACAGAATCTGTAATTGACAGTGCTACACTTTTAAAATATACCAACTACCAAACACCTGCACTGAGCCAAGTCGAAGTGTTAGCACTTTACGGAACAAACGGACTAACAGAAGAACACACGGAGGCCGTGAGCCATTTAAACCAATTACAAGAAATTATACTCTTTTTTGATGGAGACAAAGCAGGAAATGAAGCGATAGAAAAGCACAGTAAAACCTTAAATGAGCTGTTACCAAACGTAATTATCAGTAAAGTAAATACTCCAGAGGATGAAGATGTAAATAGCTTAGTTCAAAGTCATGAACCAACAATATTAGAGCATCTAATTAATGATAGAGAAATACTTTTTTCTTCAATTGAAAAGAAAAAAGAATCCGAAAGCCTTGCAGTGAGCGAAGTTGAACTGAATACAGAAAATCCAGAGTATATAATTTATGAAAATGGTTCACTTCAAATAGCTGTTTTAGGAGGTGTAAACTTGTTCAGTTTGGATAAACTAAAAGTGACATTACGAATCACTAAAATAGTAGAAGGACGCTCAGTGTCCCCTATTTACAACATCAGGCAAAGCAATTTAGATTTATACAATGATGATTCAGTAGATAAATTCATAAGAAAAGTAGCCGAAAGATTAGAATTAGGAACAAGAGAAATACAGATTTCAATAGCAGAGTTAATAAATGGTTTAGAAGAATACAGATTAGAACAAGTAGAACTACAGAAACCCAACAAAGTCGAAAGTCGACAGCTAACTGAAAAAAGAAAACAACAAGTAATAGACTTTTTACAATCAAAGGATCTACTTCGTAGAACCAATGAACTCATCGGTAAAACTGGAATGGTTGGAGAAGAAAATAACCGTTTTATAATGTTTTTGGTATTTACTTCAAGACTCAGAGAACAGCCTTTGCATATCATCAGCTTAGGAGCTTCTGGAACAGGGAAAACCTACTTGCAAGAAAAGATAAGCGAATTAATCCCCGAAGAGCATAAACTAGAAATTACTGCCTTATCAGAAAATGCACTTTACTACTTTGACCGAACAGAATTAAAAAACAAACTCGTATTAATTGAGGACTTAGACGGAGCGCAAGATGAAAAAATACTGTACGCTATCCGTGAGTTAATGAGTAAAAAACGAATCTCTAAAACAATCCCCATCAAAGATGCTAAGGGAAATCTAAAAACAGTTACCCTCCAAGTTGAAGGTCCAATTTGTTTAACCGGAACAACCACCAAAGAACGCATTTATGAAGATAATGCAAACAGAAGTTTATTGATCTATTTAGACAATTCAAAAGCACATAAAAACCAAATTATGGAATATCAGCAAAATCTATCTGCAGGAACAATAAACAAACACAAAGAAGAAGAAATCAAAACCTTTTTACAAGATGTACAATTGCTATTAGAGAAAGTAAAAGTGCGTAATCCGTTCGCTACTAAGCTTAATATTCCTGATACTGTTTTCAAACCTTTAAGAACCAACACACACTATTTAAGCTTTATAGAAACGGTAACATTCTATCATCAATACCAAAGAGAGCGTAAAAAAGATGAGCAAGGAAACTACTACATAGAAACAACATTGGAAGATATTGAGGAAGCCAATAAACTACTAAAAGATGTGCTACTGGCTAAAAGTGATGAGCTTACAAAAGCGTGTAGAGATTTTTTAGAAATATTAAAAGCATACATCAAAAGAGAAGAAAAAGAGAGTTTCTACGCTAAAGAACTAAGAGCCAGTTTAAGAATAAATCCAAAGACATTGAGCCGATATTTAAGTGATTTATCTCGTTATGGTTATATCAAAATCATTGGCGGAAATCCAAGAAGTACAGGCTATGAATATGAAATCTTAAACAGCGAAGAATACAACCAATTAAAAGCCAATATCCAGACGGCATTAGATGAAGCTTTAGCCAATATTAAAGAAGAGTGTCTCAGTACCCCAGTAGTACCTCAGTTGAGTTAGTGAGGTACACAAAGCCAATAAATACAAGGGATTAAGTATGTACCTCAGTAAAAACTCCAAAATGCAAGGCACCCCCCAAAGAAAGTCGAGAGCCTCGACAAGCAATTATTAGATTATGGAACAAATTAAAGATTTTGAGAACTGGCTCACAAGGTTAGGTTATGCAGAAAGCACTATCAAAGGATATGTAAGATTATTAACTAATTTTTTCAACTATTTAAATCAAAGAAAAGCTAGTCAAAAGGAGATAGAAAACTTCATAAAAGACCTACACCAAACTAAATTATCAAGACAATCCATTCAAGGACATTTAAACGTAATCAATCGATACAGTGCCTTTTTAGAGCTAACTACAAAAGAGAAATTAACCGTTGGTAAAATCATAGTAGAAAGAGAGATAAAAACCGAGAGAACCATTTTCACACAAGAAGAAATCCAGCAACTTTTTTCTTCAATTGACGGACATGGTCCGAGCGATTTAATGGATAAAGCAGTACTTAGTTTGTATTACGGTTGTGGATTAAGAAGTAAAGAAGGCATCCATTTAGAACCCAAGGAAATTGATTTTAATAAAGGATTAATCTATGTTAAACCATGCAAGAATTATCAAAGTAGATACGTTCCAATGAGCGTGAAAGTAATGCGTGATTTAAAGGAATACCAAGACTTTTCAAGAGCAGTAATTAATCCAAACAGTAAGTATTTATTAGTTGGAAAACAGAAAGACAAAAGCACAGGAAGCTATCTTAATCAAAGGTTAAAAAATCTTCAAAAAAAAGCAGGAATCAGCAAGAAAGCTAGCCTACACAGTTTAAGGCATAGTATCGCTACACATCTTTTACAGCAAGGAATGGAACTAGAATACATTGGAGATTTTTAGGTCATAAACGTTTAGATAGCACACAAATTTACACCCACATATTGGAGGAATGGAAAAATATAGAGAATGGCTAACAGAAAGATATTACAGCCAGAAATGTATCAAGGATTTTATAATGAGAATTGGACTTTTTACCAAATGGCTCAAATTTCAAGGATTAACATTAAAAACGATAGATTATAAAGGCTTACTTAGCTATATTGGAGACTTACAAACCCAAGAAAAATCAAAAACCAGTATTAATACAACACTCAGAAGTATAGAACATTATTATACGTTTCTACAAATCAGAAATATTGCATTAAACGTAAGGCTAAGAGGAACGTACCAGGAACAAATTTTACTACTATCAGAAGAAGAACTTTTACAGATTTACAGCAATTATCAAAACACCACCAAACACGGTTATTTTAAGTATTCTAACAAATTGATTTTAGGCTTAATGATTTTTCAAGCGTTGGATAAACAAGATATTATGAACTTAGCATTAAAAGATATTGATTTAACAAAAGGAACTTTTCAAGTTCCTGCAGGAGTGAGAAGAAAAAATGAGAGAATAATACAACTAGAAGCGCATCAAATCATACCCTTACACGATTACATAATCAATTACAGAGGAATAGGAAGAAATGGGAAAAAGAGCTTAGAATCAAGCGAACGCCTGTTTCATCCCAACGTCAATAAAGAGCAACGCATCCACGACCAATTAAAAGCATTAGCCAAGGCAATTAGAGTGCAA
The DNA here is from genome assembly GCF_009498295.1 of Oceanihabitans sp. IOP_32. NCBI lineage: Bacteria > Pseudomonadati > Bacteroidota > Flavobacteriia > Flavobacteriales > Flavobacteriaceae > Oceanihabitans > Oceanihabitans sp. IOP_32. Next base: position 828,994 of record NZ_CP040813.1, read on the forward strand.
AATCCAGATTTAAACTTCAAAAGATTAACTCAACTCAAACAATCAAGAATAGGGATTTGGATAGACTTATATGGTCTTAGAAAAACACAATATTTAGCAGGATATAAAGATGTTGGAAACATAGAAAAGTACCGAAATAAGGATATGAAAAACTTAAGTAAACAGATAGAAATGTTTCATCCCTTGAATTAAAAAGAGTTAAAAAACTTCATTAAACGTATCTAATTAGATACCTTTGTCGTATATTTATGAAGAGAGAAGTAATTATTTATAAAAACCATTTTCTTGATTTCTACAAGAAACAAGATGCAAAGACAAGAGTAAAAATTGATTATGTCTTAAAAATATTAGAGAATTAGACCAAATTCCAAGTCAGTATTTTAAGCATTTAACCGGTACAGATGGTTTATACGAAGCTCGAATAAAATTAGGGAGTAACATTTTTAGAGTTCTATGTTTTTTTGATAAGGGTAATTTAGTTGTATTACTGAATGGTTTTCAGAAAAAACACAAAAACACCAAAGAGTGAAATTAAATTAGCAGAACGATTAAAGAAAGAATATTATGAAGAAAAATAGCAATATAATAACTTTAGAAGAGCATTTAAATAATGCTTACGGAGAACAAGGAACAGATAGAAGAGATGAATTTGAAAGAGGATATGAATCTTTTAAATTAGGTGTTATGATTCGTGAAGCTCGTAAAAAGGCAAATATGACACAAGCAGAATTAGCAGAAAAAGCTCAAACTAAACGGAGTTATATATCAAGAATAGAATCAGATGCAAGTGATATACGTTTATCTACTTTAATGAGAATTGTAGAATTGGGTTTAGGAGGAAAATTAGAGCTTAATTTAAATATCTAGCAAATCCACCGCTAAAATCCCCACAAAAGCAAACCCAATTTGACACTATCCCATTAAGTGTGTAAACTTAATTTATCGAGGGTTTGACTTTCTTAAAGTTGAACCCTTTTTTCAAATATAGTTAAAAATTGGTTTAAAATAATGCCCCAATTCCTAATAGGCATTGACCATTTCTTGGTAGCCTCCCTTAATGCTAAAAATGTGGATTTCATTACAGCTTCATCGGTTGGGAATGAGAGCTTGTTTTTGGTGTATTTCCTAATTTTTCCATTGAGATTTTCAATAAGGTTTGTAGTGTAAATGATTTTTCTGATTTCAACCGGAAACTCATAAAAAGCAGTAAGCTCTTCCCAGTTATCCCTCCAACTTTTGATGGCATAAGAATACTTGTGTTCCCATTTTTCAGCAAAGTCCTCCAGGGCGGCCTTAGCGGCGCTTTTGGTAGGTGCATCGTAGATGTTTTTCATGTCTTTTGTAAACTCCTTTTTATCCTTCCAGACCACATAGCGACAAGCATTCCTAATTTGGTGTACCACACATATTTGAGTCTTGGATTCAGGGAACACGTTTTTAATGGTGTCGGTAAAGCCATTAAGGTTATCGGTGGCGGTAATAAGCAAATCTTGAACGCCTCTGGCTTTCATATCGGTCAAGACGCTCATCCAGAAGGCTGCCGATTCGTTCTTGCCCAACCAAAGCCCCAAGACTTCCTTTTTGCCGTCTCTACGAAGCCCTACGGCAATGTACATGGTTTTGTTGATGACTTTGGAGTTTTCTCGTACCTTGAAAACGATGCCATCCATCCAGGTTATTAAATATACAGGTTCTAGGGGGCGGTTCTGCCAAGCCACAATATCGTTGGTAACTTTATCTGTGATGCGTGATATGGTGGATGTTGATACATCAAAACCGTAGACCTCTCGGATTTGTTCTTCGATATCAGAATTACTCATACCTTTGGCGTATAGACTGATAATTACGTTTTCTATGCCATCGACCATATTGGTTCGCTTAGGGACAAGCATGGGGTTAAAGGAGGCTTCCCTGTCCCTAGGTACTTGAATGATACTTTCACCTAAAGCGGTTTTTACCTTTTTGGAAGCATAACCGTTGCGTGAGTTCGGATTGGGCGATTGTTCGTGTCTGCTGTAATCTAAATGAGCATCCAGCTCGCCTTCCAGCATCTTTTCAATGCCTCGTTTTTGAATGGACTTTAGAAAAGAGGTTAGTTCTTCTCCTGTTTTAAACTGTTTTAAAAAGTCGTCGTTTAATAAATCGTCTTTGTTCATCGTGTATAAAATTTAAATTAATAAAAAAATATCGAGGGTTGCAACCCTCGATATTTTTAAACTTTACACACTTTGTGAGATACTACCCCCAATTTTTTGCAGAAAAAGCAAAAAGCCTTTGTGTTTTCTTTTGTTCCGCTCGCCATCCCTTCTGTTTAATTTTTTGTCATAGTTTTTGTAAGCCATCCCACAAGTAGCACTTTGTTATTGTTTTTTTTGAAAATAAAAAAAGCCAACACCAAAAAGCTACCCCACCGCACAGAACAAAAAGCAATGCCAAAAAATTAAACCCCAAAGCTAAGTTACATAATACGTGTTATAAGTTCGCTTCGCACATTTTTAAGGCTGACTGATTGCTTTTTAAAGGATAAAAATGTCGTTATAACAGGTATTATGCAAAATAGCCACACAGCCAACGCTCCCCAACCCACACGTGCTAATGAAGATTCGTTTTCACCTTCCGCACGCAAGAAACATCCTCATTCTAATCAAGATTGTAGGGCGTTTGGATACTCATTTTTTATAATGAATGCCTAGAAACATTCTGCTAAAAATTAAAAATCCTACACAGGCATTAATTACAAAAAATCGAGTTGTTTTTTTCTTCAATTGAAAAAAAGAAAACAACTCGTATCTTTGAAACGTGAATAACCATTTCAAAATATATCTAATAGTCGCACTTAGCTTTTTCACAAGTTTCAATTTAAGTGCAAACGATACTTTTTTTTCAATTGAAAATAAAGGCGATAGGGTTTGTGAATTGGTTAATGCAGGGGGTAATCTACCTTCGTTATTACGTCAATTAACTACAAAGCCTACATACAAACCATTAAGGACGATTTGGAGTAAAGAAGGAAAGACTACCACATTTATAGGTAAATGGGATGAAACTGTCAATGGTCAACAAAATGGATTACAAAAAGTATTTGATGAATTATCTGAAAGTGATTTGAATATTTACATGCAATCTGGAAAGTTTGAACATCGTGGAGGGTTTAACATGTTATCTATAGAAGATTTTTCTTTGAAACAAGCTGAGTATGTCCAAAAGATAAATACAGGTCAGATTAATTCCAGCTGGACGTTTGATGATTATATATGGGAAGCATATAATCGTCCATGGTTAGAAAGCGCATTACAAAGAGGAGATGATATTATTATTTGGAGTGATCCAGTAGCTTCAAGAAATGGTTTTTATCAAAGGGAATTAGATTTTATTCAGACTAATGCAAATCAGTATGGTTACGATTACAATTTAGGAATAAGTACAGGAACATTTTCAAAGTAAATTTTGCTTAAAGATAGAGTTGTAAATAGAGTTTTTAAAAGTTATTCCAGTAGTTCGGTCGAATATCATGCTGGAGGCTTCTTTGTGAGAAAGAACGCAGTATATCTTGTCTTTCTATCTAGTATGGATGTTTATTATTTTGAGAGAGAAGAAGGATTACACCCTAAGGATAATGATTATTCATTCTTATTATCAAACTTGGATAAAATAGAGAAGGAGAAATTTGAAATTATTGAAAACTCTAGTAATGTTTTGATATTGAAATCTGAAAAAGAAATACGTCTAGTTCCCTCTATTTTTATGGAGAGTGTTGAGCAAGAGAAATTATCAGAAATATTGATTGATTGGGGAGAAAATAAAACTCTCATTTTTAACCTCGTTTATACTATGTCAGGAAACTTTAGACTAACCCTTTAAGTTTGTTTTTAGCAATAAATGCATCAATTAAAGTATATACGTAATCCTTGTCTTTCTCGGTCATACGAGCTACCTCTTTAATTCTGTTCATTAGTTTATCAGTAAGCTCTAAATCAGTGTTTCCAACCAAGTAATCCAAAGAAACCCCAAGAGCTTTGGCTATTTTATTGGCAATTTCAACAGAAGGAGTAATCTCTTCACGTTCGTATCTGCCAATAACAGCTCCAGAAGTTCCCACTTCTTTACCGAGTTCATCTCTGCTAACACCTTTCTGTTTGCGTAAGTCTGCTATTTGTTTGCCAATATTCATAACTAAAAGATTACAAAACACCTTTAAAAACGATGTTTTTACAAAGATAGCGTACTTATAAGTGAAAAACAAAACGTATAAATTTGCTTAGATTTAATTTATAGATTACATTTGTTACTGATAAGTGATATTAAACTTTTCTCAGAATTATGGAAATCAAACAAATTAAAGAGCAATTAAACATAGAAACAGTACTAAACGAGTACGGTATTGCAATCAACAAAAACAAGCATTGCAAATGCCCTTTCCATAAAGATGATAAACCCAGTTTAAGAATTTACTCCGAAACCAATACCTATACTTGTTTTGGTTGTGATAAAACGGGAGACGTAATACAATTTATACAAGACTTTGAGAAATGCACCAAACATAAAGCATTAAAAAAAGCAACAGCATTAATCGGTACTGAAGAAATAAAACCAACCAAAGCAACAACAGAAACACAAGAGATTAACTACTCAGAACTCTTTCCAAAATTTAAACAAAGCCTACACAGAAGTAAAAAAGCGATAGCTTATTTAGAAGAAAGAGGAATTTATGATGTGAAGTTAGAGCAAGGATTTAATACTTCGACTGGGCTCAGTACAGGTAATGGCACTCAATTTAAGCAACTCAAAAATTGTATTATTTATCCATTAAAAGACCAGGGTAATAATATCGTAAGCCTTTACGGTAGAAATATAGCCAAAGCAGGAACGCATTATTATACAGCTAACAGAAAAGGTTTGTACCCGAACTATCCTACTGCAGAAACCAAAACACTAATACTTACAGAATCTGTAATTGACAGTGCTACACTTTTAAAATATACCAACTACCAAACACCTGCACTGAGCCAAGTCGAAGTGTTAGCACTTTACGGAACAAACGGACTAACAGAAGAACACACGGAGGCCGTGAGCCATTTAAACCAATTACAAGAAATTATACTCTTTTTTGATGGAGACAAAGCAGGAAATGAAGCGATAGAAAAGCACAGTAAAACCTTAAATGAGCTGTTACCAAACGTAATTATCAGTAAAGTAAATACTCCAGAGGATGAAGATGTAAATAGCTTAGTTCAAAGTCATGAACCAACAATATTAGAGCATCTAATTAATGATAGAGAAATACTTTTTTCTTCAATTGAAAAGAAAAAAGAATCCGAAAGCCTTGCAGTGAGCGAAGTTGAACTGAATACAGAAAATCCAGAGTATATAATTTATGAAAATGGTTCACTTCAAATAGCTGTTTTAGGAGGTGTAAACTTGTTCAGTTTGGATAAACTAAAAGTGACATTACGAATCACTAAAATAGTAGAAGGACGCTCAGTGTCCCCTATTTACAACATCAGGCAAAGCAATTTAGATTTATACAATGATGATTCAGTAGATAAATTCATAAGAAAAGTAGCCGAAAGATTAGAATTAGGAACAAGAGAAATACAGATTTCAATAGCAGAGTTAATAAATGGTTTAGAAGAATACAGATTAGAACAAGTAGAACTACAGAAACCCAACAAAGTCGAAAGTCGACAGCTAACTGAAAAAAGAAAACAACAAGTAATAGACTTTTTACAATCAAAGGATCTACTTCGTAGAACCAATGAACTCATCGGTAAAACTGGAATGGTTGGAGAAGAAAATAACCGTTTATTAATGTTTTTGGTATTTACTTCAAGACTCAGAGAACAGCCTTTGCATATCATCAGCTTAGGAGCTTCTGGAACAGGGAAAACCTACTTGCAAGAAAAGATAAGCGAATTAATCCCCGAAGAGCATAAACTAGAAATTACTGCCTTATCAGAAAATGCACTTTACTACTTTGACCGAACAGAATTAAAAAACAAACTCGTATTAATTGAGGACTTAGACGGAGCGCAAGATGAAAAAATACTGTACGCTATCCGTGAGTTAATGAGTAAAAAACGAATCTCTAAAACAATCCCCATCAAAGATGCTAAGGGAAATCTAAAAACAGTTACCCTCCAAGTTGAAGGTCCAATTTGTTTAACCGGAACAACCACCAAAGAACGCATTTATGAAGATAATGCAAACAGAAGTTTATTGATCTATTTAGACAATTCAAAAGCACATAAAAACCAAATTATGGAATATCAGCAAAATCTATCTGCAGGAACAATAAACAAACACAAAGAAGAAGAAATCAAAACCTTTTTACAAGATGTACAATTGCTATTAGAGAAAGTAAAAGTGCGTAATCCGTTCGCTACTAAGCTTAATATTCCTGATACTGTTTTCAAACCTTTAAGAACCAACACACACTATTTAAGCTTTATAGAAACGGTAACATTCTATCATCAATACCAAAGAGAGCGTAAAAAAGATGAGCAAGGAAACTACTACATAGAAACAACATTGGAAGATATTGAGGAAGCCAATAAACTACTAAAAGATGTGCTACTGGCTAAAAGTGATGAGCTTACAAAAGCGTGTAGAGATTTTTTAGAAATATTAAAAGCATACATCAAAAGAGAAGAAAAAGAGAGTTTCTACGCTAAAGAACTAAGAGCCAGTTTAAGAATAAATCCAAAGACATTGAGCCGATATTTAAGTGATTTATCTCGTTATGGTTATATCAAAATCATTGGCGGAAATCCAAGAAGTACAGGCTATGAATATGAAATCTTAAACAGCGAAGAATACAACCAATTAAAAGCCAATATCCAGACGGCATTAGATGAAGCTTTAGCCAATATTAAAGAAGAGTGTCTCAGTACCCCAGTAGTACCTCAGTTGAGTTAGTGAGGTACACAAAGCCAATAAATACAAGGGATTAAGTATGTACCTCAGTAAAAACTCCAAAATGCAAGGCACCCCCCAAAGAAAGTCGAGAGCCTCGACAAGCAATTATTAGATTATGGAACAAATTAAAGATTTTGAGAACTGGCTCACAAGGTTAGGTTATGCAGAAAGCACTATCAAAGGATATGTAAGATTATTAACTAATTTTTTCAACTATTTAAATCAAAGAAAAGCTAGTCAAAAGGAGATAGAAAACTTCATAAAAGACCTACACCAAACTAAATTATCAAGACAATCCATTCAAGGACATTTAAACGTAATCAATCGATACAGTGCCTTTTTAGAGCTAACTACAAAAGAGAAATTAACCGTTGGTAAAATCATAGTAGAAAGAGAGATAAAAACCGAGAGAACCATTTTCACACAAGAAGAAATCCAGCAACTTTTTTCTTCAATTGACGGACATGGTCCGAGCGATTTAATGGATAAAGCAGTACTTAGTTTGTATTACGGTTGTGGATTAAGAAGTAAAGAAGGCATCCATTTAGAACCCAAGGAAATTGATTTTAATAAAGGATTAATCTATGTTAAACCATGCAAGAATTATCAAAGTAGATACGTTCCAATGAGCGTGAAAGTAATGCGTGATTTAAAGGAATACCAAGACTTTTCAAGAGCAGTAATTAATCCAAACAGTAAGTATTTATTAGTTGGAAAACAGAAAGACAAAAGCACAGGAAGCTATCTTAATCAAAGGTTAAAAAATCTTCAAAAAAAAGCAGGAATCAGCAAGAAAGCTAGCCTACACAGTTTAAGGCATAGTATCGCTACACATCTTTTACAGCAAGGAATGGAACTAGAATACATTGGAGATTTTTTAGGTCATAAACGTTTAGATAGCACACAAATTTACACCCACATATTGGAGGAATGGAAAAATATAGAGAATGGCTAACAGAAAGATATTACAGCCAGAAATGTATCAAGGATTTTATAATGAGAATTGGACTTTTTACCAAATGGCTCAAATTTCAAGGATTAACATTAAAAACGATAGATTATAAAGGCTTACTTAGCTATATTGGAGACTTACAAACCCAAGAAAAATCAAAAACCAGTATTAATACAACACTCAGAAGTATAGAACATTATTATACGTTTCTACAAATCAGAAATATTGCATTAAACGTAAGGCTAAGAGGAACGTACCAGGAACAAATTTTACTACTATCAGAAGAAGAACTTTTACAGATTTACAGCAATTATCAAAACACCACCAAACACGGTTATTTTAAGTATTCTAACAAATTGATTTTAGGCTTAATGATTTTTCAAGCGTTGGATAAACAAGATATTATGAACTTAGCATTAAAAGATATTGATTTAACAAAAGGAACTTTTCAAGTTCCTGCAGGAGTGAGAAGAAAAAATGAGAGAATAATACAACTAGAAGCGCATCAAATCATACCCTTACACGATTACATAATCAATTACAGAGGAATAGGAAGAAATGGGAAAAAGAGCTTAGAATCAAGCGAACGCCTGTTTCATCCCAACGTCAATAAAGAGCAACGCATCCACGACCAATTAAAAGCATTAGCCAAGGCAATTAGAGTGCAAAATCCAGATTTAAACTTCAAAAGATTAACTCAACTCAAACAATCAAGAATAGGGATTTGGATAGACTTATATGGTCTTAGAAAAACACAATATTTAGCAGGATATAAAGATGTTGGAAACATAGAAAAGTACCGAAATAAGGATATGAAAAACTTAAGTAAACAGATAGAAATGTTTCATCCCTTGAATTAAAAAGAGTTAAAAAACTTCATTAAACGTATCTAATTAGATACCTTTGTCGTATATTTATGAAGAGAGAAGTAATTATTTATAAAAACCATTTTCTTGATTTCTACAAGAAACAAGATGCAAAGACAAGAGTAAAAATTGATTATGTCTTAAAAATAATTAGAGAATTAGACCAAATTCCAAGTCAGTATTTTAAGCATTTAACCGGTACAGATGGTTTATACGAAGCTCGAATAAAATTAGGGAGTAACATTTTTAGAGTTCTATGTTTTTTTGATAAGGGTAATTTAGTTGTATTACTGAATGGTTTTCAGAAAAAGACACAAAAAACACCAAAGAGTGAAATTAAATTAGCAGAACGATTAAAGAAAGAATATTATGAAGAAAAATAGCAATATAATAACTTTAGAAGAGCATTTAAATAATGCTTACGGAGAACAAGGAACAGATAGAAGAGATGAATTTGAAAGAGGATATGAATCTTTTAAATTAGGTGTTATGATTCGTGAAGCTCGTAAAAAGGCAAATATGACACAAGCAGAATTAGCAGAAAAAGCTCAAACTAAACGGAGTTATATATCAAGAATAGAATCAGATGCAAGTGATATACGTTTATCTACTTTAATGAGAATTGTAGAATTGGGTTTAGGAGGAAAATTAGAGCTTAATTTAAATATCTAGCAAATCCACCGCTAAAATCCCCACAAAAGCAAACCCAATTTGACACTATCCCATTAAGTGTGTAAACTTAATTTATCGAGGGTTTGACTTTCTTAAAGTTGAACCCTTTTTTCAAATATAGTTAAAAATTGGTTTAAAATAATGCCCCAATTCCTAATAGGCATTGACCATTTCTTGGTAGCCTCCCTTAATGCTAAAAATGTGGATTTCATTACAGCTTCATCGGTTGGGAATGAGAGCTTGTTTTTGGTGTATTTCCTAATTTTTCCATTGAGATTTTCAATAAGGTTTGTAGTGTAAATGATTTTTCTGATTTCAACCGGAAACTCATAAAAAGCAGTAAGCTCTTCCCAGTTATCCCTCCAACTTTTGATGGCATAAGAATACTTGTGTTCCCATTTTTCAGCAAAGTCCTCCAGGGCGGCCTTAGCGGCGCTTTTGGTAGGTGCATCGTAGATGTTTTTCATGTCTTTTGTAAACTCCTTTTTATCCTTCCAGACCACATAGCGACAAGCATTCCTAATTTGGTGTACCACACATATTTGAGTCTTGGATTCAGGGAACACGTTTTTAATGGTGTCGGTAAAGCCATTAAGGTTATCGGTGGCGGTAATAAGCAAATCTTGAACGCCTCTGGCTTTCATATCGGTCAAGACGCTCATCCAGAAGGCTGCCGATTCGTTCTTGCCCAACCAAAGCCCCAAGACTTCCTTTTTGCCGTCTCTACGAAGCCCTACGGCAATGTACATGGTTTTGTTGATGACTTTGGAGTTTTCTCGTACCTTGAAAACGATGCCATCCATCCAGGTTATTAAATATACAGGTTCTAGGGGGCGGTTCTGCCAAGCCACAATATCGTTGGTAACTTTATCTGTGATGCGTGATATGGTGGATGTTGATACATCAAAACCGTAGACCTCTCGGATTTGTTCTTCGATATCAGAATTACTCATACCTTTGGCGTATAGACTGATAATTACGTTTTCTATGCCATCGACCATATTGGTTCGCTTAGGGACAAGCATGGGGTTAAAGGAGGCTTCCCTGTCCCTAGGTACTTGAATGATACTTTCACCTAAAGCGGTTTTTACCTTTTTGGAAGCATAACCGTTGCGTGAGTTCGGATTGGGCGATTGTTCGTGTCTGCTGTAATCTAAATGAGCATCCAGCTCGCCTTCCAGCATCTTTTCAATGCCTCGTTTTTGAATGGACTTTAGAAAAGAGGTTAGTTCTTCTCCTGTTTTAAACTGTTTTAAAAAGTCGTCGTTTAATAAATCGTCTTTGTTCATCGTGTATAAAATTTAAATTAATAAAAAAATATCGAGGGTTGCAACCCTCGATATTTTTAAACTTTACACACTTTGTGAGATACTACCCCCAATTTTTTGCAGAAAAAGCAAAAAGCCTTTGTGTTTTCTTTTGTTCCGCTCGCCATCCCTTCTGTTTAATTTTTTGTCATAGTTTTTGTAAGCCATCCCACAAGTAGCACTTTGTTATTGTTTTTTTTGAAAATAAAAAAAGCCAACACCAAAAAGCTACCCCACCGCACAGAACAAAAAGCAATGCCAAAAAATTAAACCCCAAAGCTAAGTTACATAATACGTGTTATAAGTTCGCTTCGCACATTTTTAAGGCTGACTGATTGCTTTTTAAAGGATAAAAATGTCGTTATAACAGGTATTATGCAAAATAGCCACACAGCCAACGCTCCCCAACCCACACGTGCTAATGAAGATTCGTTTTCACCTTCCGCACGCAAGAAACATCCTCATTCTAATCAAGATTGTAGGGCGTTTGGATACTCATTTTTTATAATGAATGCCTAGAAACATTCTGCTAAAAATTAAAAATCCTACACAGGCATTAATTACAAAAAATCGAGTTGTTTTTTTCTTCAATTGAAAAAAAGAAAACAACTCGTATCTTTGAAACGTGAATAACCATTTCAAAATATATCTAATAGTCGCACTTAGCTTTTTCACAAGTTTCAATTTAAGTGCAAACGATACTTTTTTTTCAATTGAAAATAAAGGCGATAGGGTTTGTGAATTGGCTAATGGGGTGGATGATGTTTTACTAGAAGCTATTAGAGTTGGAAAGAGAGCTGATGGGTCATTAGCAAATGCTTTAGATAATGCAAGTTTTCCTAAAGGTGGTGATGCTGTTAGAAAAGCAAATGGTGTTAACAGGAATAATAAGAGATTATTAGATATTGGGGATTCTGATATTCCTAATGCTGTTTCAGATTATACATTTTCAAAAGGAGGGCAAACCTTTTCAAAATTAGCAAATGAATCTTGGGATGATTTTTTCAAAAGATTAAAAGCTAATGGGTTTAATGTATTCGAGTCTCATCATATCTTTCCTGTTGATTTATTTAAGAGAGAATCTTTCCGAAAATGGTACGAATTAGAAGGTTTCAAGCATTTTGATGTAAATGGAACTAATTCTTTAGATAACCTGATTATGTTAGAAAAGAAAATTGTAGGCAATGGAGGTGTACATAGTAGACATGACGCTTATACTAGTCGAATTGGTGATTTTTTTGATTCAAGATGGGGAGAATTAAAAACGCAAAATCCTAACTGGAGTGATTTAAAAATAGCTGAAGAAATAAATAATGACGTAATCAACCTATCTAAAAACTTAAAACAATCTCTTTTAGATAACTCAGTAAAATCAAATACAGAAATATCTAAATTTTGGGATACAGTAGATTTTAATAGTTTGTTAAACTAGGTTACTATTGATAAAGAAATCATTTGTGTTTTTTCTTATTTGCTGAGCTAAAATCTTAATGCTATTATTTAGAGGGATGTAGAAATTGTTTAGTTCTATTTCAAGTTGTTTATATTTTGAATCAAAGTCAACAGGATTTGTTTCAAGATATCTAAATGTATTAACGTTTTTGTTATAAAAACTCAATGCTCTATCAATAGCCTCTTTTGTGTTTTTGTGACCTATTTTTTCTAATAGAATACTCAACTCTTCTAGTTCTATAATTTGGTCAGAATAATCAATAAAAAAATTTAATAGACCATAACTTTCAATTGTAAATTCTAAATCGTTTAATAGTTGACATATCCTATGATGTTCTAGAAAAGTAGAATTTTGTTCATCAGAAAAGGAGCTTTCTGGTTCATATTTTTCAGATTCACCAATTAATTGAATTAAATTTTCATCTGAAATTGAGTCGTTATAGGAAATAATTCTTCTCATTACACCAACCCTTTAATTTTCGTTTTAGCGATAAAGGCATCTAATAAAGAAAATACGTGTCCTTTGTCTGTATCGTTCATTTTAGAAACCTCATTAATACGGTTTAATACATCATCATCTAATTGTTGGTCTGTTTTGCCTACCAAATAATCTAAAGAAACTTTCAGCGCATCTGCAATTTTTTTAGCTACCATAACAAGGGAGAAATCCGTTTTGTTTGCTAAGCAATTATTAGAACAAATATTCATTTTTATTAGCTAATATTGTTTTTCATTTTTTTTAAACTCTCACAAGTACTTTACAAAAGCTTTATTTCTTCAAATTTATTTATTTAATAAATAAAAAGCAAATACAAAAATGTATCTTTACCTTCCATGAAAAAAATTTTTAAAATATTTTTTTTAATTGCGTTAAGCCTCTTTACAAGTTTCAATTTAAATGCATTGCATTCAATTAATAGTGGTAACGACGGGGTTATATTAATTGAAAGTGCAGGCACAGCCTTAGGCCAAGATGCAACTCAATTGCACAATAAATTCAATGGTTTTGAAGACCTTACCAAAATTAAATTTCTAGATGATTTTGAGGATGCCATTGATGATGTTAAAATCATATTTAATACAAATCCTAGTTTGATTGATGCGTGGAAGAAAGTAATTGGAAGAGCATATAGTACGGATGTTCCTTTTTTTGAAAAACTTTCTGAAATAATGGAACCATCAGTTCTAAATAAATTACCAAACGGTGAAGCTGATTTAGATGTTATAATCGCTGCATTAGTTCATCCTCATATAGGAGCTTCTCATACATTTTTGAAGCAAGCAGCAGAGCATTTAGATGATATAAAACATCTGGTTACTAATTTTGACGGTGTTGAAGGTTTTGATAAAGTTATAACAGCATTGAAGAACCCGAACTTTTTTGCTCAAGATGGAGCGAGCCATTTGTTGACTAAGTTGAAAACATTAAATGCTTCTAATGTAGCAAAGCTTGAAGGAAAAATAGTAGATGCAGATAATCTTGCTGGAATTTGTGCTAATTGCTTATTTGATATTCAATTATCAAGTGGTAAAAAATTAGAATTGAAAAGCTATTCAGAATCTACTATTGGGAATATTTCTGGTTCATCTCAATTTAAGAATCAGTTCAAAGCTTATTTAGCCGATGCTGATAATATGGATGAGTTTGAATATGTATTTAACAGTAAGAAAATTGGGGATAATTCTACTCTCGTAAAAGATAACTTTAAGACTTTATTTCAGCAGAATAATCATTCGATTTATGATGATATATTAAATACCAATCCAAATTCAACTGTATTTAGTTCTGTTGGCATTAATACTAAAGGTCAGTTTATCCAAGCAGTTAATAATACAGGTCATGACCTGTACAAATTTATTGATATTCTATAAATGAAATATATACAATCAATTAATGAAGTAAATGGGTGTTATTTTATACAGGATGCTTTTGTGGTGTTGTATAAAGAAGTTGTTCGATGTTTTGATTTAAGTCAAAACTTGTTGTGGGAGAAGTTAATACCTGGCAATAGTACAAATTGTATAATTTACAGAGAGCATGCTTACATTGAATTTATAAATAAAGAATCAGGGTTTGAGAAAACTATCACGTTAGATGTAAATACAGGTGACGTTGTAGATAGAGATTTAGAGAATTACATGTTAAGGAGTGTGTCAAATGAAGGATATGCTATTGCATTAAAATACAATCCAGATTATTCTACAAACACATTTTGTATTCAATTACCATTTAGAGTGAAATGGGAAAAACAAATTGAAGACTTACCATTATTTATTGATGGAGAATATCTTGTAAGTGGAGTCAAAAACAGAATAACCTCAATTGGAGATAACGGAAAAATAGATTGGAAGTTTGATACGTCAGAATTAGGTAATTGGTCTGATTATGATGGAAAAGAAAAGACAACAGAGATATTAAGAATTTTAGGGGTAAGAAACGAGGCACTATACTCATACTTAAACAATGGGAAAATTTTAGTCTTAGATATCAAGACTGGAAAGAAAATCTTAGTTATCGAAAATGATAAAAATACGGATCAAGGTTCGTTTAGTGGGATGTTTATGAATGCTGTTGAATTGGATGAAGAGTCTGGAAGACTAATACAATTATTTAATCAGCGATATACTGAAGTTGATTTAAACTCTGTTTCAGTAAGTCAAGAGTTTTTGAATGAAATGGAAGAGCAAGGGCTAAAGAATATGTCTCGTTTTGTATTTAATCATGATCATATTTACTTTGCCGATAAGAACAATAGCAAAGTAGGTGCTTTAGATCGAGTGACAAAAAAGATAGATTGGACTTACGAATTGTCACAAGATGGGGTTACAGAACAGTCAAGATATGCGAGAGGTCTTAAGTTAAACAGTAATAGACTTTACGTATTAGATAATAAAAGTTCTCTGCATATATTCGAGAGGCAAGATCTCCCGCTAGCGCGAGCGTCACGCTCGTGCCAGCAACAGTAAGAAACAAAAAGATTAAACAAAACAAATGAGTGTAAATTAGTGTTTATGATGCATTTTATAAAAACAAAGTATAAGCTTACTGGCTCCTAGCTCGGGACATTAAGAGCAATATACCTAAACAATGAGCAGAAAAACACAAAACCTATAATGTAAAGTTTTAATAATCAATCACAATAAACTAACTTTACTAAACAAAGGAAGAAAACATAAAAACCCATTTGATATTTAATTGTTGTATAACAACATTAAATATATCACAAAAAAGATTAGAAAAGTATTGAATAAAAAAGCACCATTATTTTTAATTTTTAAAGCTCACTTGCTAATCCCCCTACTTCTACTTTGTGTGTTAACACCAATGTCTATAACCGCACAAGACTTAGAGAATATAGGTAGTCGAACGGTAGATAAAATAAAAAACAGCCCTTTAAAAATAAAAGGAGGCATCTCTGCAAACAGTATATTTTATAACTCGAATGGGCGTAGTGCCCGCGAGCCATTTACTTATTTCTTACAAGGTAATTTAAACGTAAGTTGGCTAACCTTTAGTATGCCTTTAAGCTACAGCTTTACTAATACAGGTAACCAATTAGGTTACCAAACTCCATTTAAATTTAACAGACTTAGCATACACCCCAAATATAAATGGATACAAAGCCATATTGGTGATGTAGCCATGACGTTTTCGCCCTATACCTTAAGCGGCCATCAATTTACAGGAGCGGGTGTAGAATTAACACCAAACGACGCTTTTAATATGAGTGTCATGTATGGGCGTTTACTAAAAGCCACAGAGGATGATGGACAACAACAAACCCTTCCTGCCTTTAAGCGTATTGGATATGGTAGCAAATTAGGTTGGGAAAAAGAAAATTACAAAATTGGTCTTATTGGTTTCTATGCCAAAGATGATATCCATTCTATTGTGGCTGTTCCAGATGATAGAAACATTACCCCTAAAGAAAATTTAGTGTTTGGTTTGGATGGCGAGGTAACCATTGCAGAACATTTTATTATTAAAGCAGAGTATGCCTCTACAGCAATTACCCAAGACACAAGAGCCGAAAATACAAATGAAAAAGGAACAGGCTTAGCAAGTTTACTTTTTAACAGTAAAGGTTCTACCGAGTACTACAATGCTTATAAAATTGGTTTAGATTATGAATTAGACAAAATGAAAGTAGGTTTAGCCTACGAACGCATAGACCCCGGTTATGAAACACTCGGTGCTTATTTTTTTAATAATGATTTTGAAAACATCTCCCTTAATGGCTCCCGACCCCTGTTTAACGACAAATTAAATATATCGTTTAACGCTGGCTACCAACGGGACGACTTAAAAAATCAAAAAACACAAGCAACTAGTAGATTTGTGGGTGCAGTTAACGCCACTTTAAAAGTTACAGATAAAGTTACACTTACAGGGACTTATTCTAATTTCTCTACCCACACCAATAGTAGCCTTAACCAATTTGATGACATTAATGATAGCGATCTTACCGATGAAAATTTAGAAGCCTTAAACTTTAAACAATTATCACAAAACGCAAATGTGAACCTCAATTGGTTGTTAGCTGAAGGAGAAAAAAACAATCAAAATATTAATTTAAATTACAGTCTAGCTTCATCTGCAAATAAACAAGCGGGAATTATTAGGATTGGACAGGCTAATAATTTTCATAACGCCAATGCCGTATATACGATAGGCTTTCCAAAAGACAATATAAATATTTCTACATCTTTAAATTATAATTATAGTGATATTGGTAGGGATGATAGTGATGCTTACGGTGGCGCTTTAGATATTGGCAAAAAGTTTTTTGAGAACAAACTCAACGCATCACTTGGTGTAACTTATAATACCAACAATACCAAAGATTTAACAACCAACGTTCTTAATTTTAGAGGGAATGCCTCAATGGTTGTTGCAGAAAATCATAATCTCAACTTGAATGCCATACAATTATTTAAAACAGCTGCAAAGCAAGACGCTCTAAATGAGGTAACCGTAACATTTGGCTATACCTACACGTTTGATATTGGCAGGCCCAAGAGGAAACCGAAAAAAGAAAAAGAATTTTCATTTTCTTATAGAACACATACTTTTTCAGGTTTGCATGAAAATATTAGTAATGAAATTACATATCTAATAAATACTCCAGATTTTGTTGCGATTAAAAATGTATCAGCAATTAAGAACGAATTATCAAGATTAGAGGAAATACTGAGGCAAAACGAAAATAAATCTGATAAAGCTTATAAAAATTCCGGTATCAACTATTTAAAGTATTTATATGAACATAAAGACTATTTAAGCACCTACCAAAACATCGTTTTTAACAGTTTAAAAAGCTTATATGAAGATGCTAAGAAATTCGATTATTCGTTAAAAGAGGAATATGTTAACGAGTTGGCCATTATAAATACAGCCAAGCAAAAAGGTGAGACCATAAACCCAACCGATTTAGAAAACTTAGCCATAATAGAAAAAAATACAAAGCCCATACATGGATGCAAGAACAGCTTATAGTCATTACATTTGAGGATGTTTTAGAAAGCAAAGCCCTTTTGAAGGAATTTGAAAACATCTATTTATCCAAGGTTTTTGATTTGTTACAACTTCAAAAATCTAACGAGGAAGTAGAAATATATTTAATAACCCATTTAGCCGATTTTTATCATAAAAAATCGCATCAAATTCAAAATCTATCTCCATAATTCTAAATTTTTTATTCCTCTAATACCAATTTAGTTTTGAAATGTCGTATTATTAATTTGAATTATTTTTTGTTCAGATGAGATAGAAAATCAAAGCATAGCCTGAGTTATGGTTTTATTTTATACCGAAATATGGGTGAAAAAGAAACAAATTATATGCGGCATGACATGGCTAATTTGGTATAAAATAATAAAAACAAGTAGATCGTCCTCAAAGCGCCGCTTTGAAAATAGTTCTAACAAAAAAAAACGCTCAAGCGAGCTTGGCGTTTTTCCTTGTGCAACTATTTATTAGTGACCGCGAGAGGATTCGAACCTCCAACCCTCAGAGCCGAAATCTGATATTCTATCCAGTTGAACTACGCAGCCTTAATTCCTACAAAAGTAGGAATGTTTTTTTAAGTTACTTATTTTTTAACATATCCTTTAAAAAAGCCCTACCCATTCCAGTTTTAAAATACTTTTCTCTTAATATTGCTTCTACTCTCGTAGCAAATACTTCGTAATAAAACAGTCTCCAGGGCGCATAACCTTTTGTCGATTTAGTCTTTCCTTCATTATGTTCAATCAAGCGTTTATCTATATCTTGCGTATGCCCTTTGTATAATCTACCGTCTACTTCACTTATTAATATATAGAAACAATCTTAATTCATATCATCCGAAATCTGATATTCCCTGACTGTCGGCAGACAGGTATCCAGTTGAACTACGCAGCCTAAATTCCTACAAAAGTAGGAATATATTTTAAGTCATTAATTTTTTCTTTAACATATATTTTAAAAATGCGTTACCAATTCAAGTTTTAACCTTCTACTTCACTTATTAATATATAGAAACAATCTTTATTCATATCATCCGAAATCTGATATTCCCTGACTGTCGGCAGACAGGTATCCAGTTGAACTACGCAACCTTAATGCCTACAAAAGTAGGAATATCTTTTTATTTTTCTATGATAATTTTGCTTTTACAATATGAGATATCGTTTTACCATCGGCTTGTCCTGCTAGTTGCTTGTTAACTAAACCCATAACTTTACCCATATCTTTCATACCACTAGCATCAGTACTTTCTATAGTCATCACAACAACCTTTTCAATCTCTTCTTCGCTTAAAGCTTCTGGTAAAAATTGAGCAATCACATCGGCCTCGGCCAATTCTGGAGTTGCCAAGTCTTCGCGACCTTGCTCTAAAAAAATAGCCGCACTATCTCGGCGTTGTTTCACTTGCTTTTGAAGTATTTTAAGCTCCTGTTCTTCTGTTAAATCTGCTTTGTCTCCCGTCTCGGTTTGAGCTAGTAAAATAGCCGATTTAACCGCACGTAAAGCAGTTAAAGCCGTTTGATCCTTAGCTTTCATAGCCTCCTTCAAAGCCGCCATTATATCTTGTTGTAAACTCATGCCTTTGTTTTTTGAACTGCGAAGATATAAAAAAGTTAGATGAGTTACATGCGTTTAAAGGATCAAAAATCACCCTTAAATTGTTATTTGTTTAAAATTTTTAATCCGATAAAGAAGCCCAAAAAGTAAAATTTAATTTTTGGGCTAGTAATCAGTAAAATATAATACCAAAGATACTTTAATTAATCGACATTATCGTGCAAAAAAGAATTATTATTTCTTAATTGTATATCGTCATTATCATCTAAGCCCAAACTGGTCCTAGACCTATCTGTTTCTGATGAGTGTTTTGCTTCTTTTAAATTTACACCCTGACGTTTATAGGCTGGAACCTTCTCGATATCGTCTATCTTCGAGCTGTTAAACTTATAATTAAAAGCTTTCATTTTTAATCGGCGCTCGTTAGCGCGTTCCTTAAGTAAATCTGAAATAGGACTTTCCAAAGGATCCACCTCTTCTTCCGTTATCGATTCTTCTGCTGCTTCCGGTTTTACCACTTTCTTTTCAAAAACGATATTGTCGTCATAATCATCAAAAACCTCTTTAGACTTCGACGTTTTTTTATTTATTCCAGATTCCACTTCAACATAATCATCTAAAACATAACGTATACTACCCTTATCGGTGGTTTCTTCAACCGTTATTAGCTCGACATGATCGTTAACTGAGATGTCTTTTACCTCTTCATTTAATTGATGCGAAACAAGCTCGTCTGTGGTGTCGTTTTCTGAGGTTTCAGTAGATATTGGCAAATCGAAAGTTAAAGTAATTTGTTTCTCTTCTTCGATGTAATTTGATGCCACGTCGTCTTCTTTAATGTCCCCAGCAGCATTAGAGGTTCTTGAGACTGGATGTATTATAAAATCGTCGGACGCGTCGTTTTCTATACTGTTCGTGTCTTCATGGCTTTCTGCTTTTACTTCGCTATAAACCACATTAATATTCCTCATATCTTCTGTGGTTGTCGTTAAATTTGAATCTTTTACATCTCTATTTGCTAAACCCCTATTCTCTGTCTTTTTTTTTGCCTGATCGTTAGAATTTTCGTCAAAATCTAAGGTATGCCTTACAACTTGAGAAGTCTTCTTGGGTGTTTGTTTTGCAACAGGTTTCTTTCTGGTCATTTCGCGCTCTTCTTCAAGACCTAAAGTATGCACCACTTTTTTGGTTTCTGTGTTAGATATTTCA
The DNA here is from genome assembly GCF_009498295.1 of Oceanihabitans sp. IOP_32. NCBI lineage: Bacteria > Pseudomonadati > Bacteroidota > Flavobacteriia > Flavobacteriales > Flavobacteriaceae > Oceanihabitans > Oceanihabitans sp. IOP_32. Next base: position 849,433 of record NZ_CP040813.1, read on the forward strand.
TCCTGCTGCTCTACATTAAAACCCGTCGCAATAATAGTAACGGCTATAGATTCTTCTAAGCTTTCGTCTTCGCCAACCCCCATAATGATATTTGCACCATGACCGGCCTCAGACTGGATATGATCGTTAATCTCGCCAATCTCATCGATAGTGATTTCGTGCGATCCTGAAACTATTAACAGCAATACATTTTTAGCGCCAGTAATTTTATTATCGTTTAATAAAGGAGAATCTAAAGCCTTACGAATAGCGTCTTGAGCGCGACTTTTACCAGAAGCCTGAGCAGACCCCATAATAGCCGTTCCGCTGTTGCTAAGAACAGTTTTGGCATCGCGTAAATCGATATTTTGAGTATAATGGTGCGTTATAACTTCGGCTATACCACGAGCAGCAGTAGATAGCACTTCGTCTGCCTTAGAGAAACCAGCTTTAAAGCCGAGATTGCCGTAAACCTCACGAAGTTTGTTGTTATTTATCACAATTAAAGAATCCACAACGTTACGTAATTTTTCTATACCTCTTTGCGATTGTTCAATACGCATTTTACCCTCGAAGGCAAATGGCATGGTAACAATACCCACGGTTAATATGTCTAAATCTTTAGCCATTTGTGCGATTATGGGAGCAGCACCAGTACCAGTACCTCCACCCATACCAGCAGTTATAAAAACCATTTTTGTATTGGTATCAAGCATGGTAGAAATATCGTCGAAACTCTCGACAGCCGATTGTTCGCCAATATCGGGGTTTGCCCCTGCTCCTAATCCTTCGGTTAAATTTACGCCTAATTGGATTTTATTTGGAACGGCACTATTATGTAGTGCTTGCGCGTCTGTATTACAAACGTAAAAATCTACGCCTTTAATACCTTGTTGAAACATATGGTTTATAGCGTTGCTACCGCCACCACCAACTCCTATAACTTTAATGACATTCGATTGGTTCTTTGGTAAATCAAATGCTATGCTTTCGAATTCTTTCTTGCTGCTCATAAATTCTGTTTTACTTGAGGGTTTGTAATGTATTTTTCTTTATCAATGAATTTTAATTATTCTGCGCTATCTAAAAAATCTTTAACGCGCTCTGTCAACTTATCTAAAAACGAGCGTCGCTCTTTAACTGGTTTTTCTATGGTCTCTTCTTCATCTTCCTTTTCGGCTTCTGTTCGTTTTGCCTCTAAGGCTTCCAATTGCTCTTGATGCTCTTGCTCCATGCGCTTTCTATCTTGACGTTTTAAACCATCTAAAACCAAACCAACTGCGGTGGCGTAAAGCGGACTGGTAATTTCCTCATCACTATCACCAGCTAAATGCTCGTTTGGATAACCAATTCTGGTATCCATACCTGTAATATATTCTACCAATTGCTTTAGATGTTTTAATTGTGCGCCTCCACCTGTTAAAACAATACCTGCAATAAGTTTCTTTTTTTGTTCTTCGTGACCGTAATTTTTAATTTCTACGTACACCTGTTCTACAATTTCTACAACCCGAGCATGAATTATTTTTGAGAGATTTTTTAAGGTAATTTCTTTAGGTTCTCTACCACGTAATCCTGGAATAGATACAATTTCGTTATCCTTATTCTCACCCGGCCATGCCGATCCAAATTTTATTTTTAAAAGCTCGGCTTGTTTTTCTATAATAGAACAGCCTTCCTTTATGTCTTCTGTAATAACATTCCCACCAAAAGGAATAACAGCAGTATGGCGAATAATACCGTCTCTAAAAATAGCCAAGTCGGTTGTACCACCACCAATATCGATTAAAGCGACTCCCGCCTCTTTTTCTTCCTGACTTAATACGGCTTTTGCCGAGGCCAGAGGCTCTAAAGTGATACCCTCTAGACTTAAACCAGCACTTTTTATACAACGCCCTACATTTCTAATAGAGGATACCTGCCCAACAACTACATGGAAATTAGCTTCTAACCGTCCACCATACATACCTATAGGTTCCTTTATTTCGCCTTGACCATCAACCTTATATTCTTGTGGTAACACATGAATAATCTCTTCACCAGGCAACATGACTAATTTGTGCACTTGGTTTATAAGCCGCTCGATATCGTTATCGTCTATAACCGTTTCAGAATCTGATCTGGTAATATAGTCACTATGCTGCAAACTTCTAATATGCTGCCCCGCAATGCCAACAGTGACCTCCGATACCTGCAAATTCGCAGCTGCTTCGGCTTCTTGAAGCGCTTGCTGTATAGATTGAATGGTTTGCGTAATATTATTTACAACACCACGATGTACGCCCAAACTTTTAGATCTACCAATACCTAAAATTTCCACTTTGCCGTATTCGTTTTCACGCCCAATCATCACCACTATTTTTGTGGTCCCGATATCTAATCCTACTGCTATCTTATGCTCCATTGCTTACATTTTTGGTACACACTACTTGATTTTTAAACTGCAAATTGACTTTGCTATAATTATTAAGCGTTTGGTCTTTTTTATTTTTTTGATAAAACGCTTTTAAGTTACTTATTTTCCGATCTAAAAAATCAACACTACCTAACTCCACTACAAAATTGCACTGCCTCAACTTTAATTGGATCTTATTATTCGTGTTTTGATGAATCTCAATAACATTTTTTTTAAGAAAATCATCATGTTTAATTTTATTTGCTACTATAAATATACTACTTAAATCTTCTTTTTTCACATCACCTGTAACTAAAGGTACTCTGGCTGAATAATTGTTTGACAAAGGCATATAAAAACCTTGACTATCAATATAATACGGTTTTTTCACCTGCACTCGAGCTATCGGTGTTTTTTGTTCAATTTCTGCCTTAAGCGTACCATTTACCGTCATATACACCTCGGCAGTTTTTATCATAGGGTTTGCGTTAAGAGCGTTTTCCAATTTACTCAAAACTAAAGCTTCTTTGGCTATGTTTTTCGTCCCTCCATAATTTTGTATCAACAATTTACTAACAGCCTCATTTGTAATATATAGGTTGTTTTCGCCAACGAATTTTACATTAGGTTTCGAGACCTCCCGTTCTGCGTTTTTTCGAGACGAAAAAGCAAACAAAAAACCTACTATACCCAGTAGAACAATCATTTTTATGTTATTCCAATTAATTCGCAAGTTGTAATTCGTTTTTAATCATATTTACTTCTTTTCCTATATCGCCAGCACCCATCGTAATAATAACTTGTGCATCGCTTTTTTGTATGGCTTTTAACAGTTCTGATTTACTAACCAACTGCTTGTTTTCGTTGTTTATTTTATCCAACAGCCATTGGGAGTTCACGCCTTCAATTGGCAATTCTCTAGCCGGATAAATATCTAATAATACGACCTCGTTAAACGGCGCCAAACTCTTGGCAAAATCGTCAATAAAATCGCGTGTTCTAGAGTACAAATGCGGTTGAAAAATAGCCAATATTTTCTGATCTGGATACATTTCGCTAATCGCCTGGTACACCGCATTGATTTCTTTTGGATGATGTGCATAATCATCAATAAAAACGAGATTATCGGTTTTTATATGATATGTAAATCTTCGTTTCACCCCTTTATAAGTCGCCAAAGCTTTTACGAGTTGCTCTTGCGAACAACCATACTCTAAAGCCATCGCCAAGGCTATTAAGGCATTCTGCAAATTATGCCGACCTGGGAGGTTAAATTTTAAGTTTTTAAGGGTTGTTTTTGGTGTTTTTACATCAAAAACATACCGCCCATTTTCTATTTTTATATTTTGAATGCTATAATCAGAATCGTCTTCTATACCGTATGTAATACCGCTTAACGGCAAACCGTTTTTAACAAACAACTGACCGTTTGGCTTTATTCGCTCAGAAAACGCTTTAAACGATTCGTGCAAAGCTTCTTCTGCCCCGTAAATGTCCAAGTGATCGGCATCCATAGATGTTATACAAGCTAAATCTGGAGATAGGGTTAAGAACGACCTATCATATTCATCGGCCTCCACAACCGAAACTTCTGTGCCCTTCAATATTAAATTAGAATTGTAATTCTCGCTAACACCTCCTAAAAAAGCTGTTAATTCTACATCGCACTCATACATTAAATGTCCGAGAATACTGGTTGTGGTTGTTTTCCCATGAGTACCTGCAACGGCCAAACAAAAGGTGTTTTCGGTTATTAAACCCAAAACTTCAGACCGTTTTAATACCTGAAAGCCTTTAGTTTTAAAATAATTCAATTCGCTGTGAGTATGGGGAATAGCGGGAGTATAAACCACTAATGTATTATCAGGATTTAAAAACTCAGGGGCTATAGCTGCTACCGAATCTTCAAAATGAATTTTAACATTTAAAGCCTCTAGTGCTTCTGTTATGGCACTTGCTGTTTTATCGTACCCCGCCACCATTTTATTATTAGCACAAAAATAGCGTGCCAAAGCACTCATACCAATACCTCCAATACCAATAAAATAGATATGCGTGGCCCATGCCAAACCTTTGCTCATGGTATGCGCTTTACTATTATTATCGCTATTTTTTATTTCTCTATTCATGGTGTAACACTTCGTATTAGAAGATTAGGCATGATGTAAAAGCTCTTCTACTTGGTTTACTATTTCTTTTGTGGCATTTACTAGTGCCAATTTTTTTATATTCTCGCTCAGTTCCTTTTGTTTTTCCGCGGAAGCGATTAATTGCGAAAACTTATTCTCGAAATCGGTTTCTAAATCTTCTTCTTTAATTAATAATGCCGCATTATTTTTAACTACTGCCATCGCGTTTTTTGTTTGGTGATCTTCGGCCACGTTTGGCGATGGAATAAAAATTACAGGCTTACCCACGATACATAATTCTGATACCGAAATTGCACCTGCTCTCGAAATCACAATATCTGCAGCTGCGTAGGCATAATCCATTTTATTTAAAAACTGATGGACTTGCACGTTTTTTGTATGGCTATAAATTTTATATTGCTGATAATACAACTTACCACATTGCCAAATGATTTGCACATTCTGAGTGTCTAAAAAATCCAACTCCTTTTCTATCAGTTCATTAATTCGACGCGAGCCTAAACTACCCCCTAATACTAAGAGGGTCACTTTGCCAGATTTTAAGTCAAAATACGATTTCGCTTGTTCTGTTTTCGTTTCAATATCTAGTAAATCTTGACGTACGGGGTTTCCTGTTTTTATAATTTTTCCTTTTGGGAAAAACCGCTCTAAACCATCATAAGCCACACAAATTTTATCAACTTTTTTTCCTAGAAGCTTATTAGTAATTCCAGGAAATGAGTTTTGCTCTTGTATTAAACTAGGTATCTTTTTAGCCGCCGCTACATACAATAAAGGACCGCTTGCAAAACCACCAGTACCAATGGCGACGTTTGGTTTAAAAGATTTAACAATTTTTCTAGACTTTAAAATACTGCTAAGTACTTTAAAAGGAAACATCGCATTTTTAAGCGTTATTTTTCGCTGAATACCAGAAATCCATAACCCTTCAATACGATATCCAGCCTGCGGAATTTTCTCCATTTCCATACGATCTTTTGCCCCTACGAATAAAAACTCGGAGTCTGGAAAACGCGCTTTTATTTCGTTGGCAATAGCAATGGCAGGGTAGATATGTCCCCCTGTACCGCCACCTGATAATATGATTTTATACTTCTTATTCACCATTTTTAAATTACATCGCTTCCGAAAGAATTTCTAACGGATTATCCTCATTATTTTCCTGTTCTTTTATTTCTTCTCGTTTTGCACTAACACTTAAAATAATACCTATGGCTAAACAAGTCATCCAAATCGAGGTACCACCACTACTTATTAATGGCAGGGTTTGCCCGGTAACTGGAAACAATTCTACGGCAACTGCCATATTAATTAAAGCTTGAAACACTATAGGCAAGCCCACGCCAAGCACCAGCAGTTTGCCAAAAATAGTATCGGCTTTCTGGGCTGCGATAACAACCCTAAATAATAGCCACATGTATAAACCCATGATAATAAATCCTCCTATCAATCCGTATTCTTCAATAATTATCGCGAAAATAAAATCTGAAGACGATTGTGGTAAGAAATTCTTCTGGATACTTTTCCCGGGACCAACACCCTGAATACCCCCAGATGCAATGGCTATTTTTGCCTTTTCGATTTGATAATCGGCCTGAGTGTCTTCATCGTTTGAAAAACTTTCAATTCTGCTTAGCCAAGTATCTACTCGATTAGGCATCGCATCTGGAAAAGCCTTGGCTGTTAATACGAAAATAACTAATACCAAAATACCCGAACCGATAATCACACTTAAATAGCGGATAGGATACCCCCCTAAAAACACCAGCATAATTACCATTAAAAACATAATGGCAGCAGTTGAAAAATTAGCGGGCAAGATAAGCACTAAAATTAAGAATACGGGCACCCATAGTGGCCATATCGATTCTTTAAAAGTTATGGTTTTATCTTTTATTTTAGACATATATCGCGCCACATAAACCATTAAAACCACCGATGCTAAAGTTGAGGTTTGAAACGACACACCCACAACTGGTATTTTTATCCATCGGCTCGCATTTGCACCTTCTATAGTAGTGCCTTGCAACATGGTTACCCCTAATAACAATAATACTACAGGGATTAATATTAACGACAAGCCTTTAAAATAACGATACGGAATTTTATGAACACCATACATTATTACAAAGCCCAAAAGCAAATGCATAAAATGTTTTACAAAAAACGCAAAAGTGTTACCACTACCACTTCTATAGGCCAAATTACTAGCAGCACTATACACTGGTAAAAATGATAATATCGCTAATAGTGCCACAATGGCCCAAATTAACCTATCACCTTTTATATTTTTAAAAATTTGCTTCATTATTTTCTTCGCATTCCGTAAACACGAAATAGCCAGTTTAAATTTTCTATAGTTTGTTTTTAAATTAAGCTATAATTTAAATAATTACAGACTTATAAATTTCTTACCGCATTTTTAAATTGACGCCCTCTATCTTCATAATTCTCAAAAAGATCGAAACTTGCACAAGCAGGCGATAACAATACACTATCTCCAGCTTCTGCAATTTTATATGCCATTCTTACGGCCTCGTTCATTTCTTGGGTTTCATGAAAAACCTCAACCATGTTTTTAAACGTTTGTTTGAGCTTCTCATTATCTTTACCCAAGCATATAATTGCTTTAACTTTTTCGTTAACAAATCGGAATAAGCCTTCGTAGTCGTTACCCTTATCGACACCTCCAACAATCCACACGATTGGTGCATTAACGCTTTCTAAAGCATAGTAGGTCGCATTTACATTGGTGGCCTTCGAATCGTTTATATACTGAACTTTATTTATTTTTAAAACCGACTCTAAACGGTGTTCAACACCTTGAAAACTCTCTAAACTCTCGCGAATAGCTTGCTTTCTTATTTTTAATAAATGGGCTACTGTCGAGGCAGCCATAACGTTCTTTATATTGTGTTTACCTTTTAAGGCATTTCTTGTTGCAGACATAATTAACTGATTATTATTAATTGATATAATAATTTTTTGCTCATCCAAATACGCACCATTCTCAATAGTTTTTGTTAATGAAAAAGGTAATAATGTGGAGTGTACTGGGTGATTTTCAAGATATTGTGTAATCACCTCATCATCGGCGTCATAAATTAAAAAATCATCTTTGGTTTGATTCTTCGCTATTCTAAATTTTGAAGCGATATAATTTTCGAATTTATAATCGTATCTATCTAAATGATCTGGAGTTATATTAGTAACAACCGCTATTTTTGGTCTAAAATCAATAATATCATCTAACTGAAAACTGCTAATCTCTAAGACGTAGTTCTTAAAATCGTGCTCTAAAATCTGTTTCGCAAAACTGTCTCCAATATTGCCCGCTAACCCGACGTTTAATTCTTGTTTTAAAATATGATGCATGAGGGTCGCCGTTGTAGTTTTACCATTACTTCCCGTTATACCAATAATGGTCGCCTTGGTAAATTTAGCCGCAAATTCAATTTCTGAAACCACAGAGATACCGCGATCCCGTATTTTTTTTACAATTTGCACATGCTCTGGAATGCCCGGACTTTTCATAACCATGCTAGCATTTAAAATTTTAGCTTCGGTATGCTTTCCTTCTTCCCAATTAATCGCATGATGTTCTAAAACCTGTTTGTAATGTTCTTTAATCTCATTACTATCAGAAACAAAAACATCGTAACCATTAGCCTTGGCCAAAAGTGCCGTCCCTACACCACTTTCTCCACCACCAAGAATTACTAAATATCCAGCAGCCCCCTCTGATAATAAAGCGGTTTTTTGAGTTTGCTGAGTATTTTTTTTGTTTTGATTCATTTTAATTTTTATCTAATTTTTAATGTCACTATAGACACTATGGCTAATAAAATCCCTACAATCCAAAATCGAGTGACAATCTTACTTTCGTGGTACCCTAACTTCTGATAATGATGATGCAACGGAGCCATTTTAAAAAGCCGTCGTCCTACACCATGCTTCTTTTTGGTGTATTTAAACCACCCCACTTGCATAACAACCGATAAGTTTTCAACTAAAAAAATGCCACATAACACTGGAATTAACCATTCTTTTCGAACTGCAATAGCTATTACTGCAATTATTCCTCCTATGGTTAAACTCCCTGTATCACCCATAAACACCTGGGCCGGATATGCGTTATACCATAAAAACCCAATAAGCGCACCAACAAATGCTGCGATATAAATGGTTATTTCTTCTACCCTAGGGATGTACATGATGTTTAGGTAATCTGAAAAAATAATATTACCCGATACCCAAGCGAAAATACCCAGAGTTAATACTATAATAGCCGATGTTCCCGCGGCTAAGCCATCGATACCATCGGTGAGATTTGCGCCATTTGATACGGCAGTTATGATAAAAATGGTAACTAGAATAAAAACAATCCAAGCGTATTTCTCGAGTCCTGGATTAATCCATGTGATTAGTTTGGCATAATCAAACTCATTTCCTTTTACAAAAGGTATCGTCGTTTTTGTCGATTTCACTTCATCCTGAAATAACTTTGAAGCAGCAATTTTTGGGTTTTCAGCCAGAAGTTCTTGTTGTACTTCTGCAGGAAGTTTTTCTTTCATGGTCACATCATCGTGAAAAAATAGAGTTGCCCCCACGATTAAACCCAAACCAACTTGACCAACCACCTTAAATCTTCCTTTTAAACCTTCTTTATTGTTTTTAAATTTCTTGATATAATCATCGATAAATCCAATAACCCCCATCCAAAGGGTTGTTACAATTAATAAAATAATATAAATATTAGCCAGTTTAGCAAACAGGACAACCGGAATTAAAGTGGCAAGAATAATAATAATTCCACCCATGGTTGGCGTTCCAGCTTTTTGCACCTGCCCTTCCAGACCGAGATCTCTAATGGTTTCACCGACTTGTAGTTTTTGTAAAAAACGAATAATTCTTTTTCCAAAAATGGTTGATATTAGCAACGATAAAATCATAACTAATGCTGCTCTAAAAGTTAAATAACTAAAGAGTGTTGCTCCTGGCAACTGGAATTCGCTTTCTAAATATTCAAATAAGTAGTATAACATTTAATTCTTTTGTTGAGATGCTTCGACTGTGTTCAGCATGACATTATCATATAATTTTCACTTCCGTCTTCGGTCTTCCAACTCTTTATTTCTGCAATTGTTTTAAAAATTCTTGTACTATTTTATAATCATCAAAATCGAAACGCTCGCCATTAATTTCCTGATAATTTTCGTGTCCTTTCCCTGCGATCAAAATAATATCGTTGGGTTGAGCTAACTGGCATGCCGTCTTTATGGCTTGTTTTCTATCGGCAATGGTCATTGTTTTTTTAAAATTTTGAGGTTCAACACCACTTTCAATAGCTTTTAAAATAGCTTCAGGGTTTTCGCTTCGCGGATTATCGTTTGTAAAAATAACCTGGGTACTTAATGCCGATGCGATATGACCCATTTTTGGGCGTTTAGACACATCTCGATCGCCACCACAACCTACTACAGTAATTAAGGTTTCATTTTTAGTGCGTATGCTATTTATGGTTTCCAGTACATTCTTTAAGGCATCTGGCGTATGGGCGTAATCGACTATGGCCGTTATTTTTTCATCTGAAATTATATATTGAAAACGTCCGCTAACACTCTCTAAATCACTAACCAACCTCAAAACCTCTTCTTTTTCCAAACCTAACAATTCTGCAGTCGCATAAACGGCTAGTATATTATAAGCATTAAACTTGCCGATAAGACGAGTCCACACTTCACATTCGTTAATTTTAAGCAATAAGCCACTAAATTGATTTTCTAAAATTTGTGCTTTATAATCGGCATAACTTTTTAATGCGTAGGTATATTTTTTAGCCTTCGTATTTTGAAGCATTATCGACGCGTTTTTATCATCGGCATTTACAAGAGCAAATGCTTTAGCTGGAAGTGCATCAAAAAACACTTTTTTAACGTCGCGATATTCTGCAAAGGTGTTGTGATAATCTAAATGATCGTGAGAAAGATTGGTAAAAATACCGCCTTCAAAACGCAAACCTTCAATCCTGTTTTGATGAATACCATGCGAGCTTACTTCCATAAAACAAAACTCTACACCAGCATCATTCATTTCCTTTAAATACTTATTTATAGTTAAGGAGTCTGGTGTGGTATGGGTAGCCTGATATGTGGTATTATTAATACGTACTTTAACTGTAGACAACAAGCCCACTTTGTAGCCTGCTTTTGTGAATAAATTATACAATAAGGTTGCTACTGTAGTTTTACCATTTGTTCCAGTTACCCCTACCAACTTTAAATTTTCTGAAGGAGTATCGTAAAAATTTGAAGCCATAAACGCCAAGGCACTTTTAGAATTCTTAACTTGAACGTAAGTAATTCCCGGCGCTAAGTGTGCGGGTAAATTTTCGCAAACAATTGCCTTCGCACCATTATTTATGGCCTTGTCTATAAACTGATGCCCATCGATTAAGTTTCCTGTAATAGCAACAAACAAATCGTCGTTTTTAACCTCGCGAGAATCAAAACGAATGGTATTTATACACACACCTGTGCTTCCCACAACATCGTGAATGGCCACCTTATATAATATGTCTTTTAATACCTTCATGAAGCTTGTAATACAATAGATTGATTGTTTTTTAATTTAACCCCCTTATTAACCGACTGGTTTTTAATGATACCACTGCCGTTGAGTTTAACTTTTACATCTACATCCATATTCTCCAATAATGCCAAAGCATCCATAGCTGGTAAGCCTACAACCAGGGGCATGATGGTTTTGTAAGTTTGAGCTATTTTGTAAAATTGCTGATATTCCTTATCTGTCGATTTATTCTTAATGTCTAAAGATTCTACCTCATCGATAATAGGGGTGTCTGTAAAAATTTTTTGAGCAATTTTTTTAAATACAGGCCCTGAAACATCGGCACCATAATAGCCAACGCTTTTATCTGGTTCGTGAATTACTACTATACAAGAGTATTTAGGATTATCTGCAGGAAAATACCCAGCAAAAGACGAGATGTAATTTAGTTTTTCTTTGTTTTTATAATCTTTTTGACTCGTGCCCGTTTTACCAGCCATCGAGAAATTTTTAGAATACAACTTATTTCCTGTGCCGTGTTTTTTTTCGACGACATGCTTTAAAAGCTCTTGTAATTTCGCTACTGTTTCTTTCGAGCAAACCTGTTTATTAATCACCTCCTTCTTAAAAGGCACTATTACTTTATCGAACTCTTTAACTTCTTTTACAAACTGTGGTCTTACCATTTCACCATCATTTGCAATCGCATTATAAAAGGTTAAAATTTGCAGTGGAGTAAAGGATATTCCATAACCATAAGCCATCCACTGCAATGCGATGCCACTCCAGCGACCATTTTTAATTCTAGGATCTGGAATTACAGGGCTAGGCTCTCCTATAATTGGCAAGCCTAATTTCTGATTTAAACTCATGCTATAAAGTCTATCGACAAACTTACTTGGATTTTTTCCATACGCCTGATCGATTACCTTAACAATACCAACATTTGAAGACACCTCGAAAGCCTTAGAAACCGATATTTTACCATAACCACCGTGTTTTGAGTCTCGTATTCGCTTTCCATAAAATGATAACACCCCATTTTTTGTATCGACTACATCGCTAGTATCTATAACTTTATCTTCCAGTGCAACAGCAAGAGACATGAGCTTAAAGGTAGAACCCGATTCGTGAGATTCGCCAACCGCATAGTTTAAACGCTCGTAATATTTTCCGTTTTTATTTCTACCTAAATTAGAAATGGCTTTCACCTCTCCTGTTTTGGTTTCCATAACAACAACACAACCATGGTCGGCCTTATACTTCTCTAACTGCTCTAAAAGGGCATGATGGGCTATATCTTGAATGTTTACATTTATTGTGGTGTATAAATCGTAGCCGTTTTTAGGCTCAATTTCGTTAGCATCGCTTAGAGGCTTCCATTGCCCTTTGCCTATTTTTTGCTTTTTTCTATGACCATCGGTACCCCTTAAGTACTGAATACCAAAAGCCCCATCAATCCCAGGTCTGGTAATGTTTCCAGCATCATCAATACGCTCGTAACCTATAGTGCGTTGTGCAATGCCGCCCATAGGATGTTCGCGCTTTGTAGTTTGCCTAACGATTAAACCACCTCTAAATGCACCGAGATTTAATAAGGGAAAATTCCGAATTCTAATATAATCGGAATAACCAATGTCTCTAGCCAACAAATAATATCTATTTTTATTGGCTCGTGCTTTCCTAATTTCTTTTTGATAGTAACTAGATGGTCTCCCCGAGAAACTAGCCAGAGAGTCGCACAGCGGTTTTAAGTATTTTTCGAAGGTTTTAGACTTTGGCGTTAGGGCATCTATGCGAATATCATATTTAGGTACCGAGGTTGCCAACAAATTACTATTGGCCGAATATACATTACCCCTATTAGCCGGAATAACAACATCTTTAATTACACGTTCGCCAGCCATTGCCCGATACTTATCACCTTGCAAAAACTGAATACTTAACAATTTAAAAACCACAGCAAGACCAAAGACGAACATACAGCCTGCTATAAAATACAATCGGTTTAATATGTTTTTTTCGTTTACTGCCAAGACTTCCTTTTTTTTATTCTTCTATTGTTTTTTTATTTTGATTTTCTTAGGCGGAATTAATGAGGATGACAACCCTTTTTTCTGCATTTTAACCACCACAACCGATTCCATTTTTAAGCGCATCAATTTCGATCTACCTTCTATAAATATTGAACGCAATTCATTCACTTCATTTTTTAATTTTGCTATTTCGTATACTTTCTTGTCTGCACTATGCGAACTCGCAATCATTACAATAGCTAAACCAGAGACAAAAAGAATCATGCGCCAATTCTTAAAGGAATCGTCGCTTACCAAAAAGGTACCTTTTAATATGCTCTGAATATTTTTTTTCAACCTAGATTCTTGTTTTTTTCGTTAATGCTAGCCTTTTTAGGTATGACAATCTGTTTTTACGATTTCATTTCAAGAGATTCCTGTGTCTCGAAAAACCCCCTAGAACAACATCCTTTTTATAGTTTTTCAGCAATTCGAAGTTTTGCACTCCGTGCTCTATTATTTATTTTAATTTCTTCTTTCGACGGGATAATTAAGCCGTTTACTTTTTTTAAAGGCACTTCAAAATTGCCAAACATATCGCGTTCTGGCTCACCTTCAAAAAGCCCATTTCTAATAAATCGCTTCACTAACCTATCTTCTAAAGAATGGTAGGATATAAAACTTAAACGCCCCCCTACTTCTAAAAGCTCTGGCGTTTGCATTAAAAAGGCTTTTAAAACTTCAATTTCCTGATTAACCTCAATTCTAATTGCTTGATAAATTTGAGCTAACACCTTGTTTTCGTGACGCGGAGGCAAAAACTTTTTTAAAACCTTTTTTAATTGATCGCTTGTTTTAATTTGCTCAATTGCTCTGTGCTCTACAATTAATTTTGCCATCGCAGGAGCCGCTCTCAATTCACCATATTGCGAAAACACTTGCCTTAATTGCTCTTCTTCATATTCATTAACTACATGAAATGCCGATAACTCACTTTGTTGATTCATCCGCATATCCAAATCGGCATCAAATCGGGTTGAAAAACCACGTTCTGCAACATCAAATTGATGTGACGACACACCAAAATCGGCTAAAATACCATCGACTTTTTTTACGCCATGAAACCTTAAAAACCGCTTTACATATCTAAAATTTTCATGAATCAAGGTAAATCGCTCATCATCAATTGTATTTTCCAGTGCATCTTGATCTTGATCGAAAGCAAACAGTCTTCCCTTCTCACCAAGACGTTTTAATATCTCTCTACTATGACCGCCACCGCCAAACGTAACATCTACATAAATGCCATCTTCCTTAATATTTAAACCATCAACGGCTTCTTTTAATAATACAGGTTTATGATATTCCATAATCATCATCGTCTTGTCCCATAACTTCTTCTGCTAAATCTGCGAAATCTATAGCAGTATCGTTAATAACTTGTTCGTACTTGTCTTTATCCCAAATTTCAATAATATTAACAGCAGGCGAAATCACTATGTTTTTTGAAATTCCAGCAAAACCAATAAGATCTTTCGGAATTAACAAGCGTCCGCTTGCATCGATATCAACCATTTTTGCGCCAGCATTAAAACGACGAATAAAATCGTTGTTCTTTTTTTTAAACCTGTTAAGCTTATTCACCTTTTGCATAACCTCTTGCCACTCTCGCATAGGATACAACTCCAAACACGGCTGAAATACCGATCGCCTCAACACAAAACCATCTTCCAAAATAGACACCAATTGCTTCTTAATACCAGCAGGCATCATAAGCCTCCCCTTGGCATCTACTTTACAATCGTATGTACCTATTAATGAGTTCAAAACAGTTTTTGCTTAGTTTAGGGTTTCGTCCTCAAATATATCAAAAATTTTACCACTTTTTACCACTTTACTGCACTTTGTTAATAAGTTTTCCATTAAATAACTTCTTATTAAAACCAGCATGCGTTTAAAAAACATGAGTCATTGATTATCAATATTTTAAAAAAACACCAGTATATACGGGTGCTGGGCTAAGCTTAATTTTTAATTTTTTTTTGGAGCAGTTTAAATTAAATGATTGTAATCTGAATGAAATAACTATATTTGTTTTCAACGAAAAACAAGACTGACTAGTTAATGACACATCGTTTAAAAAAAGAAAAAAACCATAGCTATATTGAAATTGGGGAGGGTAAGCCTATAATTATTTTACATGGCCTAATGGGTGGACTAAGCAATTTTGATTCGGTAACTGCCTATTTTAGCAAAAAAGGCTATAAAATTTTAGTTCCAGAATTACCAATTTACAGCATGTCTCTAATCAAAACTAATGTAAAAAGTTTTGCTAAGTATTTACATGATTTTATTGCGTTTAAAGGTCTTGAAGATGTAATCTTACTGGGCAACTCTTTGGGCGGGCACATTGCCTTATATCACACCAAAATGTATCCTGAAAAAGTTAAAGCGCTTATAATAACTGGAAGCTCTGGACTTTACGAGAGCGCCATGGGTAGTGGTTACACAAAACGCAGCGATTACGAGGTTATTAAAAAGAAAGCCCAAGATGTTTTTTACGACCCTGCCGTTGCTACTAAAGCCATTGTAGACGAGGTTTACGAAACTGTAAACGATCGCAACAAACTTATAAAAACATTAGCGATTGCAAAAAGTGCGATAAGGCATAATATGGGTAAAGATTTACCTAAAATGGAGACTCCAACTTGCATTATTTGGGGAAAAAATGATACGGTTACACCACCAAATGTAGCCGAAGAATTCAACGAACTTTTACCAGATTCTGAATTGTTTTGGATCGATAAATGTGGTCATGCTGCCATGATGGAACACCCTGATGAATTTAACCAAATTTTAGACGCTTGGTTAACTAAGCGGAATTTCTAAATAGAAATCTATTGCTTTTTAAACGGAATACATGAAAATTAAATCTGCCGAATTTGTAATGAGTAATTCTGATGTTGAAAAATGTCCGAAAAGCAGGCTTCCAGAATATGCGTTTATTGGCAGGAGTAATGTTGGAAAATCGTCTTTAATTAATATGTTAACTGGTCGGAAAAGTTTAGCAAAAACTTCTGGTCGCCCTGGTAAAACACAACTTATAAACCATTTTTTAATTAATAAAAACTGGCACTTAGTAGACCTACCTGGATATGGTTATGCCCGCGTTTCAAAAAGCTCTAAAAAAACTTTTCAAAAATTTATTACTCAATATTTTGCTTTACGCGAACAGCTAGTTAGTGCTTTTGTTTTAGTTGACATTAGACACAACCCGCAACCCATAGATTTAGAATTTATGCAATGGTTAGGCGAAAACGGGATTCCGTTCTCCATTATTTTCACCAAAGCCGATAAACTAAAACCCAAAGCTATCGAAAACCATATTGAAGCGTACAAAAATGTACTTTTAGAAACTTGGGAAGATATGCCCAATTATTTCGTTACCTCCTCTTCAAAAACCATAGGAAAAGATGAGGTTTTAGAATACATAGATAGTTTAAATGCCAATATGGATTGGACTGCGCTTTAGCCCGAGATTTCGTATAGCCGCCCCTAATTAAAAAGACCTGTTTACTCCTTATTATTTACTTACCCCTTTTTTAGAAAAAAAAACACACTCGCACCTAAGCTTTGATTTTGTATTTTAGCTTCACTAAATTTAATTTTAATGAAACATTACATTATCATACTTGCTTTACTCTTTCTAGTGTCTTGCAACAAACAAGAAACCAGCTACCAAAATAATTTTGAACACATAAAGGATAGCCTTAAAACAATATATGCCCCAGATACTCGAGTGGAAGTATATCATATTAACTTAACTAAACAAGAAAAAACGCTTCTTGTAACTGGAGAAACTACCAACGCTGATGTTATTTCTGCATTATCTTCGTCACTTTTAAAAGCGATAGATACGTCGGGGAACTTAAACATAGATTTCGATATAGATTTACTGCCAAACACATCGGTTGGCGAAACAAAATATGCCTTAGTTAATAACTCGGTAGCCAACATCCGATCTAAACCAAAACACTCTGCAGAATTAGCGACACAAGCTATTTTAGGTACGGTTTTAAATGTCTTAAAAATTGAAGGCGATTTTTATTTAGTACAAACCCCAGATCGTTATATTTCGTGGGTAGATCACGGTGGTGTAACGCTAATAACTGATACTGAATTGAAAGAATGGCAAGCCACTCCTAAGATTATTTACACCGAAACTTTCGGACATGTTTATGCTTCTGATGAGCCAGATGCACCAATAATTTCAGACATTGTTCTGGGGTCTCAATTAAAGCTAGTAAACACCAAAAAAGACAGCTATAAAGTTAGCTATCCAGACAATCGCATAGGCTATATTAAAAAGGAAGAAGCCATGCCTTATAACGTATGGCTTGACATCTTAGAACCTTCTGCAGACCTCATAGAGACTACTGCCATGAAGTTTATAGGCGCTCCGTATTTATGGGGTGGCACCTCTACTAAAGGTATGGATTGTAGCGGTTTTACCAAAACTGTTTTTTTTATGAATGGTTTTGTGATTCCGCGAGATGCTTCACAGCAAATTAATGCGGGTAAATTGGTTGATGAGGATTTAAGGTTTGACAACCTACAAAAAGGAGATTTACTTTTTTTTGGTAAAAAAGCGACCGATAGCACAAAACAACGCACTACCCATGTTGGTATTTGGCTAAACAACGCTAATAATGAATTTATTCACGCTTCAGGTCGGGTAAAAATTAACTCGATAAATCCTGAAGCCCCAAATTATGACGCTCTTAATAAAAACAGATATTTAGGGGCAAAACGGTATTTAGGAGTCGATGACAGGCTTATTAAAAATTTAAAAGAACACCACAACCTAACGCCTTAAGATTTAGCCAAATATTTCAGGTCTAAAAATATATACTCAAAATAAAAACATCCCAAAGTTTTCGAACCCTGGGATGTTTTAGTATTAAAACTAATGCCTATAAACTTAGCGCTTAGTATGCGCTACTTTTTTCATGGCATAAGACATTTTTAAATCTTCCAGAACATTTAAAGCTTCTTCAATATACACATCTTTACTCATGCTTTCATACCATCTTTCTCGCTTTTCTTTGAGATCTGTGGTATCGCTAGTAAAAAGTTTACGCTCGTAGGCATGCGACTTAAATGTTAGGTTTGTTTTATATTCTGAAATGGCATCAAAACGTTTAGACTCCTCTTCATTTTTTTGATTAGTCGCTCTATACACTTCGTAATTTAATGGCACGAGAGTTTCGTCAATTTTGCTTTTCATCCATTTCGCGTTTTCATCAATAAGCTTTAACTGTGCATTATTACGCATGCGTTCCTTACTTTTGCTAATGGTTTCGTTATAGTCGTAATAGGTATCTAAGACCTTATAATTGGCAGCATCAATTTCGTCCCATGGCAATGGATTCGTTTTATCCTTCTCACCCACATCAATATAACTAAATCGTCCAGGCACAACAACATCACTCTTAACACCTTCTAACTGTACAGAGCCCCCATTAATTCTATAATACTTTTGAGTAGTTAATGCCAAAGCACCTAGATCGCCTAAAGTATTATTTCTAACGACGTTATTAAGATTCATCACATTTTGAACAGTTCCTTTGCCGTATGTTTGTTTACTACCTATAATAATTGCGCGTTTATAGTCCTGCATGGCAGCTGCCATAATCTCTGAGGCGGATGCAGAAATCTCATTAACCAAAATAACCAAAGGACCATCCCATGTAATCGACTTATCCTTATCTCTTAAAATTTCTTTGGACTCCCCTGTTGATCGCACTTGAACAATTGGTCCTTCTTCTATAAATAAACCAGCCATATCGACAACCGCAGGAAGTGAGCCCCCTCCGTTGCCACGTAAATCGAGCACTAGACCACCAATTCCCTCGGCTTTTAAACGCTCTATTTCTTTTTTTACATCTGCAGCGGCATTCAATCTTTTATAGTCGTTAAAGTCTAAATAAAAAGATGGTAAATTAATAACCCCAAACTTTTTATCGTTTTTTTCTACCAATGAAGATTTTGCGTAGGTTTCACCCAACTCTACAACATCTCTGGTAATAACTACATCTTTAATAGAGCCATCTATTTTTTTAATGGTTAAAGTCACTTTCGTGCCTTTTGGCCCCTTAATTAATTTTATGGCGTCGTCTATACGCATGCCAACTATACTAACGGCTTCCTTTTCATCTTCTTGTTTTACTTTTAAAATAATATCGTCTATCTCCAATTCTTTTCCACGCCAGGCCGGACCACCAGACACTAAATATGTGATTTTAATATAATCCATACGCTTTTGAAGCCCAGCTCCAATACCTTCCAACTTCCCAGACATACGCTGATCGAAAACCTCTTTATTTCGAGGGGCTAAATAATAGGTATGCGGGTCGAACTCATCTACAATAGCATTAACATACACGGCAAAATAATCTTCTCGAGTTAAATCGTCTAGATTATCATTAAAATAAATATCCAAAGATTTTAGAGTCGCCTCACGAGCTTCTTTTTCAATTTCTACAGCGGTTTTCATAACATGTAAAGAATCTTTTTCTTTAGCTTGTATTTCTTCTTTGTAAATATCGTCGTAATTAATTAATGTAGAGTATTTAAGTTGTAATCGCCAACGCTCCTTGAGTTCCTTTCTGTTGTTAACAAAAGACAGTTTCTCAGAATCGGTATCTAAAACCTCGTCTTTAGAAAAATCAAAAGGTTGAGATAAAACTTCTTTATAAAGAGATTTGGCTTCTTGAATACGCTTCATCATACGTTCGTGCGTCACGTTAAAAAAGGTAAGATCTGAGACTTTTAGTTGGTCGTCGATAGTTAACTTATACTTTTCAAAATCTTTATAATCTGAGGCATAAAAAAATCGCTTAAGCGGATCAATAGTTTCTATATAATCGGCAAAAAAATCAGCTGAAAATTCGTCATCAATAGCTATAGGATCAAAATGATATTCTTTTAAAATGTTTTTAATAATATGAATTAGCATTTTATCCTTATCAGAATCATCGAATGATTTTGTTGTAAAACTGCAGGATGCAAAAGCCAGCAACACCATTAACAATAACACCTTATAATTCCTCTTCATAATATTTTTCATAAATCTTTATTAATCATTATTTATGCGTCGAACGACACCTTATTTAGTATTCCTTTTGAGAGACAAACTCTACTTGTAGATTTTTACGTATTTCAATTTTTATTAGACCTTAAAATCTTCGTTCGCCAAAAGCCCTACCAATTATTTTTACTAAAATAGAGAAAAAACCATGCCAATAAATACAATTGCTACTAATTTTTTGTTAAAGCAAAGAAATTACCTATTTACAGGTCATTTTTCGTATTTTTGGTTTCTTATTTATAATTCAAGTATGTCAAAAAAACCTTTAATATTAGTAACTAACGACGATGGCATAAATGCGCCGGGTATTAGAATGCTAATTGAAGTCATGAAAACCATTGGAGAGGTTGTCGTAGTAGCTCCCGATGGTCCCCAAAGCGGAATGGGTCATGCCATTACAATTAACTCGACACTATACGCCAGAAAAATTAAATCGGAAAACCAAACGCACTTAGAGTACAGCTGCTCTGGAACTCCTGCAGACTGTGTTAAACTGGGTATAAGAGAACTATTAACTAGAAAACCAGATTTGTGTGTATCTGGTATTAACCATGGCTCAAACTCATCGATAAATGTAATTTATTCGGGCACTATGAGTGCTGCCATTGAGGCGGGTATCGAGGGTATTCCGGCCATAGGTTTTTCGCTATTAGATTATACTTGGAAGGCTAATTTTGACGCCTGTAAATCGTTTGTAAAAACCATTACCGAAAAAGCGCTAAAACACGGTATACCAAAAGATGTGGTTTTAAATGTAAACATCCCTAATGTTCCAGAGGAAGCTATAAAAGGAATAAAAGTTTGCCGCCAAGCACGAGCTAATTGGGTGGAAGCTTTCGATAAAAGACAAAACCCTCAAGGTCGCGATTATTATTGGCTTTCGGGTAAATTTGTTAATTTAGATCACGGAGAAGATACCGATGAGTGGGCCTTGGAACAGAATTACGTGTCTGTGGTTCCCACGCAATTTGATTTAACCGCACACAAACACATCAAATCAATAAACAATTGGAATTTAAATGATTAAAAAAGAAGTCGCAACAGGCGTATTGGTAGGTTTAATAGCAAATAGTATCGGTCTTTTTTTAGCTGCAAAGCTTTTGGGTGGTGGCGAAAGTTTTACTACCACTCTAAAAAACGCACATACTGAAGGTGTATTGGGTAAATTGTTGAGCCTAGGGGCTATTTTAAATTTAGTTGTTTTTTTTATTTTTATAAAAAAGAGACAGGACTACAGAGCTCGCGGGGTGTTATTGGTAACTGTTCTTGTGGCTGTTTTAACACTAATTTTTAAAATAATTTAATATGCTTTTATAACCGAGATCAGGTTCGGGTTTAAAAATAGATAAACAGGTTTAAAACTGTTTTTGAAATGACATTATAACAATGAAATACTATATAATTGCTGGCGAAGCATCGGGTGATTTACATGCATCGAACTTAATGAAAGCTTTACAAAAGGAAGATGTTAATGCCAATTTTAGGTTTTGGGGTGGCGATCTTATGCAAAGCGTAGGGGGAACTTTGGTGAAACATTATAAGGAGCGCGCCTTTATGGGGTTTATTGAAGTTATTTTAAACCTTAATAAAATATTTAAAGATCTCGCGTTTTGCAAGCAAGACATCGAAGCTTTTAATCCAGACGTTATAATTTTTATAGACAATTCTGGATTTAATTTGCGTATTGCAAAATGGGCAAAACAAAAAGGATTTAGAACAAATTATTATATCTCTCCGCAGGTTTGGGCATCGCGTGCAAAACGAGTTCATAACATTAAAAGGGATATTGACGCTATGTATGTTATTTTACCTTTTGAAAAAGACTTCTATAAAGATAACTTTAATTACGATGTTACCTTTGTGGGGCATCCTTTAATTGATGCTATTGCAGATAGAACTCAAATTGAAGAGGCAGAATTTCGAGCTATGCACCAATTAAATAACAAGCCTATAATTGCACTGTTACCAGGCAGTCGAAAACAAGAAATCACAAAAATGCTTTCGGTAATGCTTAGTTTAGTTCATGACTTTAAAGACTACCAATTTGTAATTGCAGGGGCACCTAGTCAAGATTATGAGTTTTATAAACCCTTTATTAAAAACGCTAATATTAGCTTTGTAGAAAATAAAACCTACGACTTGTTAAGTGTATCTACTGCAGCCTTAGTCACCTCTGGAACAGCCACTTTAGAAACGGCATTATTTAAAGTACCCCAAGTAGTATGTTATAAAAGTAGTGCTATCTCTTACGAAATCGCTAAACGTATTATAACTTTAAAATATATTTCTTTAGTTAATTTGATTATGAACAAGGAAGTTGTTAAAGAGCTTATTCAAAAAGATTTCAATAAAAATCGTTTAAAAGAAGAATTAGATTTAATATTAAACTCCGAAAAACGCGATCAATTATTTTTAGATTATTACGATTTAGAAAAAAAACTTGGTGGTAAAGGCGCTAGTGAAAAAACAGCCAAATTAATATACGAATCTATTAAGTCTTAATATGAAAAAACTCCTTTTTATACTCCTATTATTTGCTTGTTTTAGTAGTTGTAAATCTTCCAAATCAAGTAGTAGAAGAGAACATGTTGTTATTAAAAAACAAAAAGCTGAAGTCAAAACAAACCATTCTAAAAAAACCAAGGGCAACACCCTTTATAAAGCTGAGGATATCGTTAATTATGCTAAGAAATTCGAAGGGGTACGTTATAGATATGGGGGTACGACAAGAAAAGGTATGGATTGTTCTGGATTGATTAATACTGCTTTTAAAAGCGAAGGAATTTCACTTCCTAGAACCACCAAAGACTTGGCGATTACTGGAGATTGGATAGACCTCAAGCAAGTAAAAAAAGGTGATTTACTTTTTTTTGCGACTAGAAAAAATAGCAGAAAAGTAAACCATATTGGTATCGTAACGTATTCGCAAGTAGGTCGGGTTGAGTTTATTCATGCCTCAACAAGTAAAGGTGTTATTATTTCAGATTTATCTGAGCGCTATTGGTATTTTGCTTTTGTACAAGCCCGACGCGTGCTTTAACAGGATATAGAATGAACAACTACTATAAATTATAGTAACTTTAATTTACAAATTACACTTGAATGTGTTTATCATACAAACAAGTTAACTAAGCCTAAATATAATGTACAACATTTTTTGTACGTTATTTTTTTTAGTAAATTTAGGGGTATGAAGTTGCTGAATTTCACCATTATTAAATTTACAGGCTTTCTTATAATAGGAATTGTAATCTCTTATTTTTACTCTCCACCTTATCTTTTATCTCTATCTATAACAGCGATACTTCTTGTTCTACTTGTGATTCTTTTTTTGCTGGCAAGAAACAGATTTACCCAAACCATTTGGTTTGGTGTTATGGCTTATCTGTTAATGTTGTTTATTGGTATATTATCCGTCACTTTCCACAATCAAAAAAACTTTCCAGATCATTATTCTAAACTACTTTCTAATAAGGAAGAACCAACCAAAAACGTTGTTTTTAGAATAAGAGAAGTTTTAAAACCTGGAACCTATAACGACAAATATATTATCGACATCTTAGAGGTTAATAACGAAGTAGTCTCGGGTAAATCCTTATTAAATATTAAAAAAGATTCCGTAGCAGCGGCTTTAAAAGTAGATGAGATTATACTAAGTAATTTCCCATTCGAGACTCTTAAAGCGCCTTTAAACCCGCATCAATTTAATTATAAAAAATATCTTGAGAAGCAATACATCTACCATCAAGTATTCGCTGAAAATAAATATTTAGTTAAGATAAGTTCACACAGCCATACTTTTTTTGGATTTGCAAATAACGTTAGAGAACACATTAATCTAAAATTAAAAAATTATCCATTTTCTAAAGAAGAACTCGCTGTTATAAATGCCTTGCTCCTAGGGCAAAGACAAGATATTAGTAGCGAAGTTTACAACAACTATATAAATGCTGGTGCCGTACACATTCTAGCGGTTTCTGGCTTACATGTGGGTATTGTTTTAATTATTTTAAGTGTTATCCTTAAACCCCTTAATCGGTTTAAACACGGCAAGTTGCTAAAAACAATTTTAATGGTTAGCTGCTTATGGAGTTTTGCTTTAATTGCCGGACTATCGGCATCGGTAACCCGAGCAGTAACGATGTTCAGTATCGTTGCAATAGCTATGAATCTAAAAAGACCTACCAATATTTACAATACTTTAGCCATATCCATATTTGCAATTTTACTCTTTAAACCTTTATTTCTTTTCGATGTGGGTTTTCAATTAAGTTACTTGGCTGTTTTTTCAATTGTGGCCATAGATCCAAGACTATATGAATTATGGAAACCTAAAAATTGGCTTTTAGACAAATACTGGCATACTTTAACGGTAACCCTTTCTGCGCAACTTGGTATTATACCCATTAGCTTATACTATTTTAATCAATTTCCAAGTTTGTTTTTTTTATCGAATTTAGTAATTATTCCCGTTTTAGGAATTGTTTTAGGATTGGGTATACTTGTTATTTTATTGGCAACAACAAACCTACTCCCCCATATATTAGCCGAAATTTATGGTGTTATAATTAGCAGTATGAATGTTTTTGTGAGTTGGGTTTCAAAACAAGAATGGTTTATTTTAAAAGATATTGCTTTTAATCTATTGTATGTTTTAGCGTCTTATCTCATAATTTTTAGCTTCGTTAGGTTTATAACACACAAAAATTTTACCCAATTAAAATTTTTGTTAGTCACTATTTTAATTTTTCAATTTATTGTTATGTACACCACTTATATTAAGCTAACAAATACTTTTATTATATTCCATAAGCACAAATTTAGCATACTAGGAAATCTTACTAAAAATAATTTTGTTTTTGCTCATGATTGTGATAGTGTAACCTTATCTAAAACCAAAATAATAAGAGATTACACACTTAGCAATCATATAAAAAACCTAAGTAAAGAGCCCTTGCAGCCAGTCTATTTTTTAAATGATAAAACCGTATTAATAATTGACAGCCTGGGTGTTTATAATATAAAAACGATGCAACCCGATTATGTTGTGTTACGACAGTCACCAAAAATTAACTTGAACCGACTGATTGATTCGATTCGTCCAAAACACATTATTGCAGACGGTAGTAATTACAACTCTTATATAGAAAAATGGGAGTCCATTTGCTTAAAACGAAAACTCCCCTTTCACCATACAGGTAAAAAGGGAGCTTATACTATAAATTACTAACTTATTTTTGTATTCTATTAACCTTTAAACTCGGGTTTAAAAGCTTTGTAATAGGCATTAAATTGTTCTTGAGTTTTTAAATTTTTATGGTCGTCATTACCAAACATTTTTAAATACAGCTCCAGTTGCGTTGGTGTTTGATACCCTTTTAAAGGAAACATTAAATCTCCTTTTTCGTCAATAAAAACAATCGTAGGATACGCGGTAATCTGAAAATACTGGGCTAACTGGTGCGCCGAATTACGTCGGTTTGCATTCGCTGGATTGTAATTGGGGTTTGAAAACGTGTTTTGTTTATAAGTAACGCTTTCGTTACCCTCCCCATTAAACTTAACAGCATAATAGTTTTTGTTCACATAATCGGCCACATCTTTATTTTGAAACGTGTTTTTTATCTAACATTTTGCAAGGACCACACCAATTGGTATAAACGTCCATCATAATCTTTTTGGGTGTTTTCTTTTGTAGCTCTAAGGCTTCTTCAAAAGTGACCCAATTAATCTTTTGAGCATACGTATTTGCACTAATAAGAGCAAAAGTTAATAGTAAATATATTGTTTTTTTCATAAATAAATAGTTTATAAAATATACTTCGAACTTACAAAAAAAGCTCCTAAAGAGGAGCTTTTCGATGTATTTTAACACTTTTTTTGATTACCGCACACCGTGCATTAATCGCTTCATTAAGGGATTAAGCACCGTAATTAACAATCCAGCTGCCATAGGTATTATGGTGAAAATCAAGAAAAAAGTAGATAAGTTATATTCTTCCTGAATTTGCTCTACCATACCTCCCATAGAAGCAGCTACTTTGTTACCAATTGCAATAGCTAAATACCACATACCAAACATTAAGGCAATCATTCTTGCTGGAACCAATTTACTTACATAAGACAAACCTACAGGTGATAAACAGAGTTCACCAATGGTATGAAAAAGATAAGCTAAAATAAGCCACACCATACTAACCCGCACAACACCAGGGCCAGCACCTTGAGGTATAAAACTAGAACCATAGGCTAATACAGCAAATCCAACACCCATAATAAAAAGGCCTAAACCGTATTTTAGAGCGGCTGAAGGATTGTATTTACTTTCCCACCATTTGGAGAAAAACGAAGCAAAAGCAATAATAAAGAAAGAATTCAAAATACTAAACCAAGACACTGTAATTTCGACCTGATTCTCTTTCGCTCTCACCACTTCACCCATTATTAATTGAGATTTCAATCCCGCTTCTGCATAATCTGACACTAATTTTTCCCGCTTCTCATCATCTAGGTATCGGTACTTGCCCAACTCTAGATGAGCTCCAACAGCTTGACCCGCTTTTAACTCATTATTTGAAGAGATGGTTAATACCTGTGTTTCGGTAGTTTCACCAGCTTTTAAAGGACGAGCTTCAGTAATAGGCTCATAAACAACAGAGGTTTCACCATCTACAACTTGTTCGATTTTTACAGCTTGGTATTCGACCTCGTAAGCTTTTGTAGAAAAATCTTGAGCAAGCATCCAAACCACTATACCCCAAACTAAAGCAAAACAAACTGCCAACACCACATTACTTCCTGGTATTTTACCAAATGTTTTCTTGTTTAATAAATACAGTACCCAAGTAATAATCATTAGTGGTATTACGGTTAGTAAGGTATTTACAATATTAAATATTAAAGCAGCATTACCGGTTAAAACTCTATCGGTATAATCTCGAGCAAAAATAACCATAGAAGTTGCTGCCTGTTCAAACGGAATAAAGAACAGTACGGTAAAAAAGGCAAATATAATTACGGCAATCATTTTGTCTCTTACAATTTTCTCATAACGCACTATACGCCCAATTACTAGGAAAAGAAAAAGAGCTACACCTATTAAAGTAATCACTATAGGTCCTGAAAGCACATCTTTAGAAAACAAGAATTCTGCAGGCAATAGGTTGATTCCGCCAATCTTAGACACCGGATCGTTAATTAAATACAGAAAGCCAATAATTGAGGTCACAATAATAAGAATCTTATCTAAACCAGTGAATTTATTCTCCTTGTAGTCTTTAACAGCTGCCGCTTTTTCTTCTTTGGTCTGTTTTACAGGAGGTGCACCAATTTTACCAAACAAAGGTTTGGCGAGTAAGAATTGAAGGGTTCCAAACAACATAAAAACACCTGCTAAACCAAAACCCCAAGACCAACCTACACGTTCGGCTAGGTAACCGCAAAGCATCATACCAAAGAAAGCACCCGCATTAACACCCATGTAAAATATGGTGTAAGCCCCATCTTTTTTCTCTGGAAGGTAGGTGTACATTTCAGAAATTATAGAGGTGATATTCGGCTTAAAAAATCCGGTTCCAATAACCAGAAGTGCCAAGCCTAAATAAAGGGAAAATTCGGTCTCTAAGGCCATGGAGGCGTGACCGAGTGTCATAATTACACAGCCAATTAAAACGGCCCAACGGTACCCGGTAAATTTATCGGCGATAACACCACCTAGAATTGGGGTTAAATACAGTAATCCCGCATAAGTTCCAAAAAGTGCTCCCGCATTTTCTGCGGTCCACTCCCATCCTGGATTACTGCCAATTACAGCCATGGTTAGGAAATTAATCAACAAAACGCGCATACCGTAAAATGAAAATCGCTCCCACATTTCTGTAAAAAACAGAACAAATAGTCCTGCTGGATGCCCTAACACTTTACTGTTAAAAAACTCATCGTGTTGAGATGTATCTACTGTTGCCATAATTGATTGAATATTTGTTTAAAAAGAATACGTTTTAGTTAATATTATATTTTAATTATTATCTGGATCTGCCAATTCGAAACCTTCGGTTTCTTTATCGTACTTTACATCCACCTCATGATCTTCAGCACCATGTGTTAACTTCTTTAATTTTTTCAAGAATAATAAAAGTAAAAACCCAAAAGACACCGTGAAAATGGTTAGCCACATAAAGGTAGAGTATTCTTGTTCGCTTTGTTTTTCTTCTAAAACAAAAGACACTCCGTAGTCTTTCCCGTCACCTTTATTCTCAATGTTTTGAGCTTTATCTTTGTCCTTTTCAAACACCAATCTTGCATGGTAAGGATTAGAAGACGTTACGTTATTTTCGGTTAAATCTTCGAGTAACTTGGGTGTATTCGAATCGGCTCCCTGAGACATTTCAAATAAAGGATTCAAATTTTCACCAGATTGGTAATCGGTAAAAACCACCTCTCCGTTTTCAGGAAATACTTTCGCTTTTATTATGAATTTTTTGTCTTCGTTTATTGGATAATCATAAATGGTAACGATTTCATTTTTTAAGGTTTTAATTTCCATGCTATCCTTCTCGATATAAGGGAGTAATTCCTGCTTACTCACTACCACTTCCCCTTTAAAGGATTCTAATTGAGACATTTCGCCAATAGAACCCGCTAATTTATTACCCAAACCAGTAGCCGCAAAGTAAACGCCCATCATGATTGACGCATATTTTAAAGGTGCTAATTTTGTAATAAAGGACAAGGATACGGGCGAGGTACATAATTCGCCAATAGTATGAAATAAATAGGCTAAGAAAATCCAAAACATAGCCGCCTTACCAAAAGTTTCGGCACTGGCTTCTTGCGATGCAAACATCATGAAAACATAACCTAACCCCATAATAATGGTTCCTACGGCCATTTTAAATAAAGATGAGGATTCTTTACCACTTTTTTTCCACCATACCCAGAAACTACCAATAACGGTACCAAAAATAATAATATACCCAGCATTTAAAGACTGGAATACGGCTGCTGGAATTTCTTCTAACCAACTTAAGCCAATAGTTCTATCTACTTTAGCATCGGTATAAAGATTCATTAAACCTCCCGCTTGCTCGAAAGCTCCCCAAAAGACAATTACAATTAAAAATGAAATCAATAAAACAACAACTCTATCTTTTTCAATTTTAGTTAAAGGGCGTTTGGCGGCTAATCGTTCTTCTTCGGTAGCCTCACTACCTCCAGTAAATTCGCCAACCCCTTTAAGGTATTTTTGTCCCCAAATAAATACGGCTTGACCAACAAACATACCAATACCAGCAAGACCAAATCCATAATGCCAGCCATAGATATAGGCTACCAAACCAACGGTAATACTAGCTAAAAAAGCTCCAATATTAATACCGATATAAAATATAGTAAATCCGCTATCACGTCTTATATCGCCTTCTTTGTATAAACCACCTACCATAGTAGAAATGTTTGGCTTTAAACCACCAACACCTAATATAATAAACAGTAAACCTGTAAAGAATGCCCAATCTTGAGGTACTGCCAAAACACCATGACCTATACAAAGCAATAAACCACCAAGCATCACGGTTTTTTTCTGACCTAAAAATTTATCTGCAATCCAACCCCCAGGAATGGATGCCACATAAACTAACATGGTATACCAGCCATATAGCCAAATAGCATCTTTACTACTCCACCCTAAACCAGGGTCTATAGCCGTTGCAGAAGTTGCCATATAAAGTACTAAAATCCCACGCATTCCGTAATAAGAAAATCGCTCCCACATTTCTGTAAAAAACAGAACGTATAAGCCCGCTGGATGTCCAAAAACCTCTTTTTGATTTGGTTGTAATGCCGTAGCTGCCATAAAATTATTATTAGTTATTATTAAATTAATTTGTTACTGTTACACGCTGGTCTCCAAGATTAGAGTGTATAAAGTGAGTCATTTTTTCATACAAGTGTAATCTTGTATTCCCGCCGTAAATTCCATGATTTTTATCGGGATAAATAAGCCATTCGAATTGTTTATTAGCCTGAATTAAAGCTTCTACCAATCTCATGGTGTTTTGCAAATGCACATTATCGTCTGCCGAGCCATGAATTAATAGATAATCACCTTTAAGTTTATCGACATGATTTATTGGTGAGTTTTCATCGTAACCACTTGGGTTTTCCTGTGGCGTCGTCATGTATCGCTCGGTGTATATCGTATCGTAAAATCTCCAACTGGTTACAGGTGCTACCGCAATAGCCATTTTAAAAACATCATGGCCTTTAAAAAGGGCATTACTACTCATAAATCCACCATAACTCCACCCCCAAATCCCAATGCGGCTGGCATCAATATAGGGTAAGGCTGCTAATTGCTTTGCGGCTTCTATTTGGTCTTCTACTTCAAATTTACCTAATTCGTTTTGTGTCACTTTTTTAAAGGCCACCCCTTTAAAGCCGGTTCCTCTGCCGTCTATACATACAATGATATAGCCTTGTTGTGCCAAATGTTGATACCAAAAATCGTTGGCAGCATTCCAACGGTTGGCCACCTGCTGAGAACCCGGACCAGAATATTGATACATTAGCAAAGGGTACTGTTTAGAAGGATCAAAATTTGTGGGTTTAATAGTCCACATATTTAAATCGTTACCGTTTATGCTTATAGTACTAAATTCTTTTTTAGAGATTTGATATTCTGACAGTTTATTTAATAACACATCGTTGTCTAATATCACTTTTAAAACCGCACCAGACTTGGCATTGTTTAAAGTGTATTGAGGTGGAGTGTTCGCGTTAGAAAAGGTGTTGATAAAATACGTAAAATCTGCACTGAATGACGCACTATTTGTGCCCTCACTTTTGGTAAGCCTTGTTTTATTTCGACCATTTAATTTAATCGAATACACATCGCGGTTTATAGAACCATTTTCTACAGATTGATAAAAAATAGTATTCGTTTTAGTATCAAACCCATAATAATTGGTTACCTCCCAATTGCCTTTGGTGATTTGATTAATTAATTCACCCTCTTTTGAATAGTGATAAATATGATTGTAACCATCCTTCTCGCTGGTCCATATAAAACTATGATCCTCTAAAAAGGTTAGGTTATCTGTTATGCCAACATAAGCGCTATCGGTTTCAGTTAAAACGACTTTAGCTTGCTTGGTTTTTGTGTTATAAAACACCAAATCTAAGTCGTTTTGATGCCTGTTTAAAACTTGTGCACTTAATACGTTTGGATTGTTGGTCCATTTTAGTCTTGGAATATATTCTAAATCTTCGTCTAGTGGTACCTTCTGGGTTGTTTTATTGTTAAGGTTGTAAACATGTAAACTCACTTTAGCGTTCGTCTCGCCCGCTTTTGGATATTTAAATACTTGCTGTGTTTGATATAAATCGTCACCAAAAATATCCATAGAAAATTCTGGTACCTCGGCTTCGTCAAATTTTATAAACGCAATTTTCTTACTGTCTGCACTCCATTCAAAAGCGCGAACAAAAGCAAATTCTTCCTCGTAAACCCAATCGGTTATACCATTAATAATCTTATTCTTTTCACCATCAAAAGTAATTTGCGTTGTGGTGTTAGTACTTAAATCTTTAACGTATAAATTATTGTTAAATCCATAAGCTATGTGAGTGCCGTCTGGTGAGAAGGTAGGTTCTTGTATTTTGTTTTCAGAAATTAGGTTAAGAGATTCATCGGCAGTGTTATAAACAAAATAACGTCCTAAAACCGATCTTCTGTAAATGGACTCTTCATCTGTTGCCAGTATTATTTTGCTTTCATCGGCACTAAACGTGTAATCGGTAAAATAATCCAACGCTGCTATATTAGAAGAATTTACAAGGGTACTGGTTTTTTGTAAGGTCTTGTAATTATAAATATCGATAGATGTTGACGAGCTTTGTCTATCAAAATTTAAAACAGCGTATTGTTTTCCGCTATTCAAGGAGTGCAAAGCATCCATATGTTCGGCTCTAAACGTACCATCCCAAATCTGACTAAGTGTAATGTGCTTATCTTGAGCTGTTAAAGAAGTAGATATTAAAAAATAAACAAATAGGGGTAATTGTAGAATTTTCATTTAGATTATTTTTTTGCAAATCGCTGTCAAGTTTACAAAAATTATACTAAATACCGATAGTAATAACAGTTAAAAAATTGTTTGTAGTAAATTACTGTCCATGTTTTAATACCAAGAATGCTATATTTGCGCTTAAAAAGGTTAATAATGAATAAAAGAATTACTGGATTTTCTAAGCTCCCAAAAGCCGAAAAAATTTCATGGCTTGCAAACACATATTTTTCGGATGCTAAAGCGACCAAGATTATCTTAGAGCAGTACTGGAACAGCAACGAAAAATTACAGCAACTTCACGATGAGTTTATTGAAAACACCATTACCAATTATTATCTACCCTTTGGTGTGGCTCCTAATTTTTTAATTAATAACCAAGTTTACGCCATCCCAATGGCAATTGAAGAGAGCTCTGTTGTAGCCGCAGCAAGTAAAGCAGCTAAGTTTTGGTTGGATCGTGGTGGCTTTAAAACAAGGGTTATTTCGACCACTAAAATTGGGCAAGTACATTTTATGTATCACGGCCATTTTAAAACGTTAGAACGTTTTTTTGAACGTGTAAAGCCAAAACTTTTTGAAAATGCCAAGCCACTAACCAAAAACATGGAAGCTCGTGGCGGCGGTATTTTAGACATCGCATTACAAGATAAAACCAAAGACCTAAAAGGTTATTACCAGCTACATGCCACCTTTGAAACCTTAGATGCGATGGGAGCTAATTTTATTAACTCGTGTTTAGAGCAATTTGCAGAAACTTTAAAAAAAGAATCTTTAGCATTTGATGACTTTTCTAGTAACGACGAGGAAATTCAAATAGTTATGAGCATTTTATCGAACTATGTGCCAGATTGCTTAGTTCGTGCAGAAGTAAGCTGCAAGGTTGAAGATTTAAATGAAGATGAAGGCATATCACCACAAGATTTTGCAAACAAATTTATTCAAGCCGTTAAAATTGCAGAGATAGAACCCTATCGGGCTGTAACACATAACAAAGGTATTATGAACGGTATTGACGCCGTAGTTCTGGCCACTGGAAACGATTTTAGAGCCGTTGAAGCTGGTGTACACGCCTATGCCTGTAGAAACGGACAATACACGAGCCTCTCGCATGCCAAAGTAGAAAACGGTATATTTACGTTTTGGATAGACGTTCCTTTAGCCTTAGGAACCGTTGGCGGACTTACAAATTTGCACCCTCTGGTAAAATTAGCTCTTGAATTATTACAAAAACCATCAGCTAAAGAACTGATGCAAATTGTCGCTGTTGCTGGATTGGCGCAAAATTTTGCGGCACTGCGTTCCTTAATTACAACAGGCATTCAGCAAGGCCATATGAAAATGCATTTAATGAATATTCTAAACCAATTTAAAGCAAACGATACCGAAAAAAAAACCTTAACCGAGCACTTTAAAACGCATACGGTAACCCATAATGCCGTTATTGAAGCCTTAGAAAAACTCAGGCTATAAAATGTGTCGAGCAAAAGTATTCAACATATCAGGTTACATTTAAAACTTACACACATTGATAAAATTTAACAGTCACGGCAAATTATTATTAACGGGCGAGTATGTGATTTTAAGCGGCGCATTAGCTCTAGCGATACCAACAAAATACGGTCAGTCGCTTGAGGTTGTTCCTAACAATAAAAATAAATTGTTTTGGAAAAGTATCGATGAAAAAGGCAATGTTTGGTTTGACGATGCTTTTAATCTTAACGAGATCGTTAGCTCTGAGGGCTCTAAAAATAATATTAGCATTCGCCTTAGCCAGATATTAAATACTGCTAAAAAACTCAACGGTAGTTTTTTAAACACCAAACAGGGCTACACCGTAACAACAAAACTAGATTTCCCTAAAGCTTGGGGTTTGGGCACGTCTTCTACCTTAATAAATAATATTGCGCAATGGGCCAATGTCGATGCCTACCAACTTTTAGAACAAACCTTTGGAGGCAGTGGTTACGATATTGCATGTGCAAAACACAGTACATCTATAATTTATCAATTAGTTCCTGATAATTCACTAAAAACTTCACAGCAGACCTTAGCACCCAAAGAAACCTCCAGGATGATTACTGAAGTTGACTTTAAGCCATCCTTTAAAACTCATTTATATTTTGTGTACTTAAACCGAAAACAAAATAGTCGAGATGGTATCGCGCAGTATAAAAAACAAACTTTTAATTTATCGGAAACCATTTCGGCAATTAGCAGTATTACTGAAAAATTTATGACTTGCACCACTTTAGATGATTTTATGTTGCTTATAGATCAACATGAAGAAATCATTTCAAAAGTTATACAACAACAACCCGTAAAAAAACAACTATTTGAAGATTTTAAGGGCAGTATAAAAAGTCTTGGTGCTTGGGGAGGTGATTTTGTGTTGGTCGCTTCTAAAACTAATCCCGAGTCCTATTTTCATGATAAAGGTTTTAAAACTGTGATTCCTTTTAAGGATATGATACTGTAAAACCCGTTCTGTTACAAACTACGATGCATAAAAAAAGACCCCATTTTGAAGGGGCTTAGTGATTGTTTTAGGCCTCTGTATTTTCAATATAAAGGCCTATTCCATTTCATTTCACAGACTCTGCGTGTCTTCTACTTTCATAGTTCTAAATCTAACAAACCCAGAAGACATGTTATATAATTCGCGTTTTAGCTTATCTATTTTTTTACAAGTCCTCTTATTAACGAGATAATAAAAAGAACTAAAAAAACATAAAATAATATTTTTGCAATTCCGGCAGCTGCTCCAGCGATTCCCCCGAAGCCTAAAACTCCAGCAACTATTGCAATAATAACAAATATAATAGTGTAACGTAACATAATTTTGGTTTTGAAAATTAAAATGTAAAAACCTGTCTTTCAGGCTATACAAACAATATAATTCTTAATTTTAATCTTAAATACCTCTAATCATTCATATTTTAATTCAAACAAAAAACCTTGACGCTATAAAACGCATCAAGGCTGTATTTTTATAATCGATTAAGCTATAAACTTTTAACTTAGATCTTCTAAAGTTTTTAGTCTATTTAGGCCAGATTCTATTTTATTTTTCTGAGACTCTAAAATAGACTTGGTACTAATAGGTAAGGTGGTTTCTTTAATAATTTCATTATACTCTTCAACAGCTGCCTTTTCGCCTCTAATAGCTTCTTCTAGCATAGACTCTTCATCATCGTCTGAAAACAGAGCTTTAATATCCATCCAAGCTCTATGTGCAGTTCCTGTTAAACTCCCAGACTTATCCGCCTCTTGTCCTAAAGCCTTAATCTCAGTTTTTATTTCGTGTCCAAAATCGTAGCGCTCTTGTGCTTTTTGCTCAAAATAAGATTTTAAGGCTTTATTATCTACGTGATCGGCCGCTTTTTTAAATCCTTTTTCAGCATCGAATGTTTTCTCTAATAAATCATTTAATTTATTACCAACATCTTCTGTGTATGTGCTCATAGTTATTAATTTTTTTAGTTAACAGTAGTTTGTTTAGAGATGCCTACTGGTTTACATCGTTGTTAGTGATAACAACTTTACTTTTGCTTGTGTATCAAAGGTAACCAATAACAAGATTATCAATGAGTTCGAAAGCGTTTGTTGTTAACTCATTTGATAAAAAAACATATTAACTATCCTTTTTGAATCATTTATTTGTCAGTAATTAATACTATATTTACTTAGCTATAAAGTTAAACAGGAACCATAATCTGTTATCGTACAGAAATTAGAACGACGCTTTTAGCGTATTAAAACAATATCCATGCAATCTCTGGAAAGTGAGAGAACGGCTTTAAAAAATCTATAAAAATTAACAAAACGTATATAAGCATATAACACTTAAATTTGAATCATTACGCGATATGATAGAAATTGGTATTAAACCAGACAACCTTAAAGATCTCCTTATTGAAATTAAGAACCATGTAGGTGGCACCATTAAAGAGGAATGGAATGAGTTTACCCTATTAGTAAACAATGATAAGGCAACTGGAAGTATTCGCTTTATGCCTTTCGATTGGGGCGTACATCTTCTCGATTTCAACATTACTTTTAGAGATGATGTAAAACTGAGCATGCATGCAAACGGATTTAATCCGATTCGCTTTGCTTATGTTTTAAATGGTTATTTTGAGCATAAATTTAGCGCCGATAACAGAAGGATACTCATAGACCAATATCATTCGTTAATATTTACCAATAAAGCCGATGGGGTAAATTATATTTATTTTCCGAAGGATACCAAATTAGAAATAAACTCTATAGAGATAGTTCGTAAAAAATTTTTAAAAAAGCGTACTACCAACGTCGCTACCTTAAATAAAAAATTATACGAAGTTTTTGTTGATACCGACGAGGAAAACAGATTTGCTCATTATGGGGCGCTAAATCTAAAAATTGCAGATCTTGTTAAAAAAATGCAAACTATAAAAGCAAAAGGGATGCTAAGGGTATTAAGAATTGAATCTATAATTTACGAAATTCTATCCTTCCATATTCAACGTCACGACAAATCACAGCAAGGTGTACCATTACCAACCTCTCTTACTAAAAGCGAACTTATACTGGTTAGAAAACTGGGTAAATCCATATTAAAAAATCCAGCTAAAAATTACAGCTTAGATCAATTGGCACTGGCTACGGGATTATCTCAAGCCAAACTTCAAGATGGATTTAAATTTTTATACAATAGAACCGTAACCGAATACATTAGACATGTGCGACTAGAATCGGCAAGGGATCTTATCAATACAACCGATTTAAATATTTCTGAAGTTGTGTACTCGATAGGCTTTACAAGTAGGAGTTATTTTTCTAAGATATTTAAAGAAAAATATGGTTTAACGCCCAACGAATTTAAAAAACAGCTGGTAACTGCCGTAGCTATGTAAACCAAAAAAGCCCCGAAAATCGAGGCTTTTTTTATATGTGTTACTTTTAGTATTTATTGAATTTGAGTCTCAGCTCTATTATCTTCAATATCTGCGGCTTCTTTTAAAGCGCTATACAATTTTGATGTTACGACAGCAACTTTACGCGCTTCGACTTGATTAGCGTAGCTCTGATAATTATCCAACTCTACTGCTGGTGTGTATTTAGTTACTTGAAGCATATACACCCCATTTGCACCATCGATTAAGCTAGACGTTTCGCCCTCTTTTAAACCAAATGCAGCACCTACAATAATAGGCTCTCTACCCGCACCAGAAAGAACTGGAGACGTCATAGTTACGGCCATAGCCGTTCTAACCGTGGTGTTTTCGGCAGCTGCCAAATCTTCTAAATTGGTAGCAGAAACACGATCTCTAATAAGCTTAGCCTTTTTCTCTTTTCGAATGGCAGGAATAGCGATTGCCGAAGCTTCCTCTACACTTTGAAGGCCAGCCTTATGCTTGGCTACCAATTGTACAGCAACATAACCGGTAGACGTTGTAAAACGTTTAACATCACCAACTCGAGATTCCTCTTCGAATGCCCAACGTACAATCGGTCTTTGGTTTCCTATACCAGGAATATTTTCATCCAGTACTTTTATACCATTTACTGGTCGAACTGTATAATTATTCTCGTTTGCTAAATCTTGGAAATCGCCTGATGCCGCATTAATCTCAAAATTTGAAGCATCTCTAAATACTTTCGATACTGTAGCTTCAGAAGGTTCAATCTTACGTGCAATAGTAGCTACTTGAACCGCTTTCTTTGTATCCGACTGTCCTTCGATTTCAATGATATGGAATCCAAACACAGTTTTAACAATCCCTAAATCTCCCACTTTACCTTCAAATTCGAAATCGTTAAATTCTGGTACCATGGTGTTATAAGGGTGCCAATCGTATCGACCTCCATTTTCAACACTCCCTTGATCTGACGAGAATGTTTTTACAAAATCACCAAACTTAGATTTATTTGTTTTAAGAACACTTAAAAGACTATCGGCTGTAGCTTTAGCCTCTGCCTCTGTTTGCACCACATCTGGTGTTGCCGATTGCGAGCCTTTAAAAGGAATTAAAATATGACGCACTTTAGCCGAATCTGGAATCTGTTTTACCGCAACTAATTTTGATATTTTAAAGAAACCATTATCTTTATAAGGACCGTATACCTCACCGACATTGAGGTTAAAAATATTATCGGAAATACTTGAAGGCAAATCAGACTTAAACACAAAACGATCATCAAATTTAATGTCAGAATTAGCATTCACAAAGTCTTCATGATCTTTTGTTGTTTTAAAACCAGCGATGGTTTCTGTGGTTTTTAGACCTTCATTATACTCTTCTCTGTCATTTAACAACACGTTTAAGGCCTCTTTAATGGCGTTTTCATCTTCAACAGTAGCGGCTTCTTTAAACTCCACATAGCGAATATCTCTAGAAGCGTCCACTTTAAACTGTTTTTTATTTTTATTGATGTATGCCGTAATATCAGATTTAGAAACAGAAACCGTACTATCTGCAATCGAAGCGTAAGGTATTTGTACAAACTTAATATCTACTTTATCGCCTTGTAATTTGTGCTCTAGCGCCCCTTCTGCTAAGGTGCCTGTTAAACCCGCTTTAACTAAATTAAAATAATTCTGACTTAAGGCGTTACTAGCCAACTGTCTTTCATAATTCACCCAATCGTTAAACGTTAAAGGTTGCCCACCAATAAAACCAGGTTGTGGCGAGAGCTCTTTCAGGTTTGCGATAAACTCATTTAGCTTGTCTTCATCAAACAATCCTGCTTCATTAACAAACTCAGGATTTGTAGCCATGGCAGTTTTAAGTAAATCGCGCATTTGATCTTTTTCTATCGTAATACCAAGTGCATCGTATTGAGTTTCCATAACAGCTTGTCTCACTTCTTGCTCCCAAACACTATTCATTACCTGAGTATTGGTTGCAGATGCTCCCGCACGCTGTTGTGCAATCTCTACTTTTTGTAAAAAGTCTTCACGAGTAATATCTTTTCCGTTAATGGTTGCAACAACATTTTGTGATTTCGCCATTAGCGCATCGCTATTTTGGAATAAATCTGCTAAAACGAAAGAGAATAACGCTAATGCAATAATTAATATTAAAAATAGTGAGCGTTGTCTAATCTTATTTAAAACTGCCATTTGTAATTAAAATTTAAAATCCGTAAATCGGGATTAGTCTTGTTAGTTGTTTTGGCATTTCATCATTTATTGACAAAATACAGTGCGCGAAAATACCATTTTCTATTTAATAATGAAAGCGTAAAGATGCTTTAATTAAATTAAATGCCATAGATTTCATTTTTTGCATTGGTACGCATCCAGTTGTTATTAACATTAGTTATGGGCACTCTAAAGCACGGAATCCAATGTGTTATCTGCCTAAGGTGTTTTACCTGTCGTTTAAAACCTTGAGCTCCACCAGATCGATTTTGGTGTTTGATACTTCTAAAATATTGAATTGAAAGCCCTCAAGGTGCACAACATCATTTTTTGCAGGGATTTGCTCGGTTTGATTTACAATTAAACCTCCTAAAGTTTCGTAATTTTCGTTCTCAGGTAGATTTAATTTATAAGTTTCGTTTAAATAATCGACCTCTAAACGAGCAGAAAAACAATAGGTGTGGTCACTCGTTTTTTCTTCAATCAAATCAATGGTATCGTGTTCGTCTTCAATCTCGCCAAAAAGTTCTTCCACAATATCCTCAACCGTAAGCATTCCAGAAGTACCGCCGTACTCATCTAAAACTACAGCTATACTTTTGTGTTTTTTAGTAAGGACGTTTAAAACATCTTTAATTAATACCGTCTCCGGAATATATTCTACAGGAAGCATAGCCGCTTTAATGCTTTTCGGTTTTTTAAACAGCTCAAAAGCGTGCACGTAACCCAAAATATCATCGACCGTACCCTTATATACCAGAATTTTAGTGAACCCCGTTTCGGTAAAAAGCGCATTAAGTGCGTTTATCGTTTCGTTAATTTCAACAGCTACTATTTCGGTTCTTGGCACCATAACCTCACGAGCTTTTACTTCAGAAAACTCTAATGCATTCTGAAATATCTGAATCTCGGTATCCACATTATCATGGGCTTCTACCGATTCCATTTGCTCACTAATATAATTGCCTAATTCTACCTTGGTAAAAGCTAATTGAATTTGATCGCCTTCGGTTTTAAAAAAGTACTTTAGTATAAAATCGGAAATCCAAATAACGAAATCTGAAATAAAATTGAATATTACAAAGAATATGTAAGCCGGAACCGCTAATATTTTTAGGAGCTTATTAGAGTAGATTTGAAAAAATACTTTTGGCAAAAACTCTGCGGTAATTAAAATAACCAATGTAGAAATAATGGTTTGACTCAACAAACTTAAATCGTCTAACATATAATTTACAAAGCCAGACGTGGTAGGCAATAAAGAATGAAACCAATTAACCAACAAATCGCCCATAAAAAACCCGTAAATTACCAAAGCGATATTGTTTCCAATAAGCATGGTTGTAATAAATTTCGAGGGTTTAGCCGTTAACCTACTTAATATTATGGCTAGAAGTCCATCTTGCTTTTTTTCAATTTCGATATGGATTTTGTTTGAAGATATATAAGCGATCTCCATGCCAGAAAAAAAAGCAGAAAGAATTAACGAAGCGATTATAATAGTAATATAAATACTCATTTATTTAGAATTATCGCCATCCTTAAACTTTTGATTGAATCGTTTTCTGAAAAAAAACATAAAAACTGCGAGTGCCGCAAATAATACCGAAGTATAACTTAGCTCGCCATTGACTGTGTATTTATCGATAGCATCGTATATAAACAGTGCCGCAAGCACTAAATAAGCATATTGAAAAATCTTGTAATATTTCATTTTTAATTATGTATTATAATAGAGCTGAATTTAAAACGGTTGTTAATTTTTAATTGTTAACAACAAAATCTGAATCGTGAAACTCTATAAGTTCCAAGTCTTTTAAATCTCTATCGGTATCGAAAACATTCCCTTTAAGTGTCGATCCGTCGTTAGCTTTTAAAGTAATTGGTAAATTTGTAAATAGCCAGTCTTTTTTTTGATCGTAGTATAATTGCTGTGCGTAGAGCGTATCGTTTGTGGCTGTAGTAATAACCACGTTACCTTGTAAATCTATAAGATTTGTACTAGAATAACTAATGGCATAATTGGCCGAAACGACACTTTTTTTATTTTCCTTATCGAATAAGTCTAAAACAATCCCTTCGGGAAACTCAGCATACGGAAAATCTCTGTTTTGGTAATCTAGCATTTTCGGACTAATAAGAATGGCTTTAAGCTTACCAGAATCGGTATATTTTAAGTTGATATTTTCGGCAATGCCAATAGGTGTGTTTTCAGACACCCCAATTTTCTGTACTTCCTTAAAATTATCCTTACACGAAAAAAACATAGTCACAGTGATTACTGTGACTATGTTAAGAATTTTATTTATGTAATCTGTTTTCATTTAAATTTTAGGCACCGTAACAGATGATCCAATCCAACATCCAATTTTTATGGTTTTCCCAGAATTAGCAGCACTAAAAATATCTGCTTTAGATGGCGCTCGTGCTGTATAACTATTTGCCGATTGTGCAGCAGCCTTTTTTAAGGTAGGATCTACACGTCCCGCTTTTCTTGCTTCTTCTGCGGCTAACCAGTACACGGCTCTTTTATTAAATGTCGTATCACCACAGTTATTGGCACTTGCGGCATACATCGCAGCGATGGCTAAGTGCGGACGTCCATTAGATGGATTTAATTTTAAAGCGTTTCTAAAATAACCTCTCGCTTGGCCATATCGCCCTTTATTCTTAAGAATTACACCAATTCGGTAAGCTAATTTCGATTTTTTAAAACTATCGCTTTCTAAATCGTAAGACTGCTCAAAATAGGTAATCGCTTCAGATTCTTTACCTTCTTTTAACAAGACACCTGCAACAAAATATTTGGTATCAGCAGATGGTTCAGTTTCATCATAAGCTTTTACTAGTTTAATGTATAATGGATCGTCTGTACATTCCTTATTAAACATTCTACTCACTGCTCGTCTTAACCAAACCGCATCGTTTTTATACAACTCAAAGTCCCTTTTATACAATGGTATTAAGTTTTCACAATTAGCACGTTTACCCAATTTAGCATCAATGTTTCCAGAAATTAAATCGTAGGCACTTAAAAAACTAGAGTACGATTTTTTATAACGCTTCTCCTTACTGGTTAGGGCTGTACCTGCATCTTCCTTTTCAACTAATTTATTTAATTTTACAGAGTAGTTTTTAACCTCTTCTTCTATTTTCTCGGCAACATCATCGTATTTGTTAAACAAATCCTTGTCTTGTTTTTCTCCAGAGTCAAACAAGTCTACCATTAAAGAAAAATAAGTGTAAAGACTTTTTGGGTTGTTAAACGTTTTTTTATCGGCAGTATAGGCCGCATCAAAACAGTCATAAAGCTCTAAATTAGATTTATTTAATATATCTTTATTATCGTACATTAATTGACATGCTTTTGCCTCGTATTCACCCTTAGGTGTCTTGCTAGCAAAATGCGTCATCCTTTCGTCCCATAACTTAATAAGATCATTAACATAAGCCACTTTTTCTGCGCCTGATGCATTTTTAATTTTGTCTGCTAAAATCCTTTCGCCATAAACATAAATAGCTCTATTAAACTTAGGATTTCGCTCTCTTAACTCCATAAATGGCTTATACGCTGAGTCGTAATTTTTGGCTTTAGCCGCTTCCGTCATTATCGACAAAGTTGACATGTCCTCTTGGTTAGTTTGAGCAAAACTAACATTTGATCCTAGAAGCCATAGTGCAAATAATAATGTGATTTTTAATTTCATGATAATAATTTAATGATGTTAGTCATACTTCCTTTTATTGAACCATCGATCGTTCAAAGATAAACTTAATTGTAAATTAACAAAATTCTCTTGAATTAAGTTACTGTTTTTGGTTCCGCGTTTACCCATTTCGAAACCTATATTGGCGTTAGAGAACACTCTAATATCTCCTATTGGTAATCCTAAACCAAAAGATATGCCAAACTCTTCAATAGACTCATTATTTATATTTAGTCCTGTTTTTTCTGCTCGAATACCAGCCCTATAAACAATGCGTTTAAAATAGCCATCTAAGGTATTGTAATTAGGTATAAAAAACCCACCTAATGACATAATTGAGCCATCTTCAAAATTGGTGCCCGTACTACTGTATAAAGCGTTCGAGAATTTACTCGTTTTCAATACCGTATATTCTCCACCAACAAACCACTTTCTAGGTTGCCCAATACCAGCGCCAAACGAATACTTAGAAGGCATAATTAAATCGGTTTCAGCCAATCCAATAGCTGCTAAATCTTGCTCTATAGTATTGAGTGCAAACTCTTGTCCTGTCGTGGAGTTAATCCTTATGGTTGAAAAAGTACGTTTGTTTTTGGATGTTAAATTACTCTCTGGGGAAAATGTAACACCAGAAACAAGCTCAAGTTTTTTAGTTAACATTTTCTTATACGAAACTCCAATATTAAAACTTAAACCACTTAAATCCGATCGGTTAGACTCTCGCGATTGATATTGTGCCAATGTGCCTTGGTTATCGTAAAGAAACTCGACAGTCGAGTTCTGTATATTTCCAAAATTATAATGCGCATCCACTCCAATACTTAATCCTTCCATTAACATATATCCTAGACCTAAATACACCTTATTAACACCACCTTCTCCTCTAAACCTGTTTAAGGGGTTGCCATCGGTATTAACCGACTCTAGTTGGTAGCCCACAGAGGTATATGGCATTAATCCAAAGCCTAAACCAAATTTACCCATAGGCACCGATAACGCAATATAATCGAACGTAGTGGCCGAAGCTTTATCGTTTCCAGAGTTACTTTCTAAATCTAAGCTCGAGTAACTTCCTCCCACAGAAAACTTAACAGGTCTGGTTTCTTTATTATAAAATTCTAAATTTTTACTAGCATACGAGGCAGGGTTGCGCAAATTAACATGAATACTGTCGCTGTAAATACTTAAACCGCCCATACTTCTATTTTCGACGGTTCCTTTAAATTTTAGACTTCCAATACCATAAAAAGAGTATGGTGATGCCGTACCTTGTTGAGCGTAACTCTGAATTGCAAAAAAAGCAATAAAAACTAATACAAGTTTTTTTATCATTAGTGTGTATTAAATTGTAAAATATAGTTTAAGCCCTCTAAAAGAAAATTAGAGTTGACAAATATGCTACTTTTTAATTGTTTAGACAAGAAATTAGCATCTCCTCCTGTTAAAATAACTGTTAAATCTGAATATTTTTGTTTATAATCTGCTATCAGCCCATCAATTTCCTTTAAAACTCCGTTAACCACTCCCGAGTGTATGGCGTTATTTGTAGAGTTTCCTATGAGCGCCTCAGGGCGTTCTGTCTCTAATAAAGGTAAACTAGCCGTAAAATTATTTAAGGATTTATAGCGCATCCGAATTCCAGGAGAAATAGCACCACCAAGATAGGCCTTATTATGGGTAACAAAATCGTAGGTAATACAAGTACCTGCATCAATTATTAATGTGTTTTTATTTGGAAACTTTTTTATTGCCGCGTTTACTAAAACCATTCTATCGATTCCCAGAGTGCTAGGTGTACGATATAAATTTGTGAATGCCCA
The DNA here is from genome assembly GCF_009498295.1 of Oceanihabitans sp. IOP_32. Taxonomy (NCBI): domain Bacteria; kingdom Pseudomonadati; phylum Bacteroidota; class Flavobacteriia; order Flavobacteriales; family Flavobacteriaceae; genus Oceanihabitans; species Oceanihabitans sp. IOP_32. The sequence continues at coordinate 894,413 of NZ_CP040813.1, forward strand.
TTTCGTATTAGCGTCTAAAATTTGTAAATCAAAATGTTTATTGATTTCATCAATATCCTTAGCTTCTAATTTACCAACCGAAGATAAAATGACTTTTTTAATCGAATTATATTTCTGCTTTAAAGACTTGATACCACTAACAAGATCCTCCAGTTCTACAACCTCCTTTACCTCAAGCCTATCGCCTTTAAAAAGAGCCAACTTCACATGGGTATTGCCTACATCTATAATTAAATTCATATCCTATTACACTCTAAGTTTAGAGAATCACTAAAAATAACGGTTTGAAATTTTTTACAATATTAATATTTAAGTTTATGTGTGTCAATTAAATAACAATAAACTTTAATTTTTTTACGTTTTTCTTTTGGCAGATAGCAAAAATGAATATATATTTGCAACCGCTTAGGCATGGTACCTTAGCTCAGTTGGTAGAGCAAAGGACTGAAAATCCTTGTGTCCCTGGTTCGATTCCTGGAGGTACCACAACCAAATCCCGAAACATAAGTTTCGGGATTTTTTGTTTTATAAAACAATTGGTCTTTTTTGGGCGAGTTTTTAAGAAAAATAAAAACCGCGCTATCCACTGTATCTTTTTATTACTGTATCACTGGCATTAAAGTTTTTAAAACGCTATGAAGCTATTTGCTTAAACACAACTTTTGGACTTGATCCCTCATTTGTGTATAACGATTTTTGTTGCGCCAAGCCAATAAAACAAAACAAGCCAATTAAAATTGTAAAATATGTCTTCATAAGAGATTAGAAAAGGGGTTGTAAACAATTTTACAAAGCCAATTACATTAAAAATAACAGAAAATTGTCCCGCTTACAAAAAAACACCTTCAAACTATGCTTTTCAATGTCGCAGTGAATTCTATGGTTAAAAGGCCGTATTTAAAGTCTCGACCCGGTACAGCTAAATTAAAACTTAATTAAATCAAAATAGATAGATCATCATTATATTTAATTTGGCTTCATTTTAAATTGGATTAAAATGGAACACCTGAAGAAAAAATAAGCCCCCTTTTTTAAGACATAAAATAATCAGAAACCCCTCTAAATAAAAAAAGCATCCCAATCTTCTTATTAAGAAAAAAGGAAAGCTTCTCATTGGAATGCCAAAATAACTCTGACATAACTACGTCCTAGATTACTCTAGGCACAACACAACTTCTTTGTATTGCTAAAAAAAGCCCTAATTTCTTAGAGCTTCTTTTTGCAATTTTTAGCGGTCTGGACGGGACTCGAACCCGCGACCTTCGCCGTGACAGGGCGACATTCTAACCAACTGAACTACCAGACCGTTGCTGTATTGCGGTTGCAAAGATACACGCCTTTTTGAATATCGCAAACCTTTTTTAAACTTTTTTTAAAAAAATTTTAATTAAAGAAATTTTTGGCGCTCGAGCATATAAGTCGTTAACACATTACTTAGCGGTTTATTAATGTCTGCCTCCACATATTTAATTTTGTATTGCGCACATTTTAAGCGTAATGCATTAAAATAAGAGCTTACCGCTTCACCATAACTATCTTTAATCGTATCTGCAAAGAGGTTAATAGTTGCACCAGTCTCGACATCAATAAATTTTTTAGGTTTATTGTCAAAATTAAAATTAAACTCTTTTTCCTTATCGAATACATGAAATAAAACCACCTCATGTTTGTTATATTTTAAATGTCGTAACGCTTCAAAGAGCTTTGCATCATCTTCTATGGTTTGAAACATATCTGTAAACAGAAAAATCATGGATCTTCTATGAATCTTTTCTGCTATTTGATGTAAATACTTATACGTTTCACTCGTTTTTTCTTTAGCTCCAGAATACAGCACATGACTAAGCTCACTCATTAGCATATGATGGTGTCGCTCGCTACCCTTTTCTGATGCATAAAAGTCATAATTATCACTATAAACACTTAAACCCACCGCGTCTCTTTGTTTTTTAAGCATTTGCATTAACGCTGCTGTTGCTAATACCGAAAATCCTATTTTATTAAGATTATCTATCGAAAAACTATCCATGTCTGGATAATGCATCGAGCTACTATTATCTATAATAATATGGCAGCGTAAATTCGTTTCATCGTCGTAGCGTTTGGTGTAAAGCTTATCTGTTTTTGCAAATAATTTCCAATCTATATGCCGCGTGCTCTCCCCTTGGTTGTATATTTTATGCTCGGCAAATTCTGCTGAAAACCCATGAAACGGACTTTTATGCATGCCCGATATAAAACCTTCTACCACTTGTTTTGCAAGGAGTTCAAGATTTTTAAATCCGTTAGCTTTATTTAGTTCGTTTTGTAAATTCATAGACCCCACTTAATTTCCACAAAGGGTAGATACTCTCTGGTGGTAAAAGCATAATGTTTCATTTATAAAAGATTTTAACCACTAGTAACTCTTTTTCCATAGCATTAGGAGTTCTCCCTACTCTGATATTTAAGGAGCTATCTTATCCACAATACCATATTCTACAGATTCCTCTGCGCCCATCCAGTAATCACGATTAAAATCCTTCATGATTTTCTCAAAAGACTGTCCGCAATTATCTGCTAATATTTGCGCTCCAATTTCTTTGGTTTTTAAAATCTCTTTGGCCTGTATCTCTATATTCGATGCTTGACCGCGTGCACCGCCACTTGGCTGATGAATCATAACGCGGGCATGCGGATGTATAAACGTTGTCCCTTTTCGCCGGCCGACAACAAAATAGACCCCATTGATGCCGCCAAACCTGTACAAATGGTAGATACGGGGCTTTTAATCAATTTCATGCAATCGTAAATGGCAAATCCAGAAGTCACATAGCCACCAGGACTATTAATGTACAGGTGGATGGTCTCGTGAGATAAAGCATCCAGATATAATAATCTGTCCACGACATGTTTTGCAGAATCATCATCCACCTCGCCCCATAAAAACACTTTTCGTGCTTCAAGTAATTTACTATCAATAGCTTCTTGAACTTTATTTTCACTCATAATTTCTATTTTTCATCTAAAATAAAAAAAGGTTTACCATAAACGGCAAACCTTTTCATTTTTCTTTTTAATGATCTTCTATAAAAGTGCGTCGATAGCTTCGGTATACGCGTTTTTAGGCGCTACTCCCACTTGTCTGCCCACAACCTCTCCGTTTTGGAAAACCAATACAGTTGGAATGTTACGCACACCGTATTTTGCAGCAAATTCTTGATTCGCATCAACATCTACCTTCCCTACAACAGCTTTACCATCGTACTCCGTGCTAATTTCTTCAATAATTGGCCCAACCATTCTACATGGTCCACACCAAGCCGCCCAAAAATCTACCAATACAGGCTTGTCACTTTTTAATACCGTTTCTTCAAAAGTTGCATCTGTTATTTCTAATGCCATAATATTTATATTTTAATATGTTTTACTTTAAACTTGATTACAAATTTAGTCAAAATATTTTCGATACCTTACAAAGCTACAATTTGTTTTATTTATAACCATATTGCCTTAAGTTATTTCATTTTTTCAGGGCGCAACCGCAAGGGTCGGGCTATCCGCTATATCTTTTTTGCACTCCATAGTTTTAGTATCTCATTAAGCAAACAAAATGGTATAACACATTTTTTTTTATTACACAGATCGTTTAGCTCAAAAAAGGATGCCGCTACTATCCCTTGCGCAATGCTAGATTTCATTTAAAATCTCAATTAGGTAGTCACAAAGTTGCATATTAATCAAAAAACAAATAGTTACGAATGATGTTATTAAAAAAGAAGTCCTGTTTAAACATCCCATAGAACAAGTGTGCAACCCCATTACAAAAGCCGAAGAAATCTCTACTTGGTTTATTCCTAACGATTTTAAAGCAGAACCCAGATACCAATACACCTTTACCTCACCTCCAAACGAAAAAGGATGTACGGTTACCAGCGGCAAGGCAAAAAAAGCCCATACGTACATACTAATCTACACGTGGATAGTAGGCGACACCAAAGTTGAAACCATCGTAAAATGGGAATTAGAAGCTACCCAAAATGGCACAAAACTATCATTAGAGCATTCTAATATCTATAACTATGCATGTGAAACTGCGGTTGCTAGGTTCGAAAGTTTTAATGGTGGTTGGGATAACTGCATTTCTAGTTCAACCAGTTATTAAAAACAAGAAGTTAATTCAAGATAAAATTACCTCCTTTTTAACGCCATAGCAGATCCAACAAGGTGTGAAATTTTTCATGCCTCGGTTTTGGCTACCTCAGCATGGTCTATTACCTAATTTTCTAATCAATTTGACATTAGCGGCCAAGGCGTTACCAAACACCTTAAAACATAAGAAGCCGCGGGTTTAGCTTATATCGATGCTAAAGGCGAGAACGTTTTTGTAACGCCAATGCAAAACCTCCCAAAGAAGTGAATACATAATTAAGATTTTACGAGCAATTCTGGGATGACAAACTAGGTGACTTAGGCCATTATTTAGAAGGCAAAGTTTAATCTATAACTTCGCATTGAGGAGATTACAACGTGACAATCTATATAATTATGAACTCAAAACTTGAAGTAATCGATATACAGCTTCTCAGGCTTTTTTCTAAATAGTGTCTGGACGGAAACACAGAAAAGGCCATTTTAACCTCTCCCAAGGCGAGTTAAAACGGAAACCCAGAAGCAGAGCCCTCGGAGAATTCTTCAGGTTTAGAAACTCAGCATGACACAAAAATTTAAAATAAAATGTTAAAATATTTTACATTGTTAGGAATCCTAACTATATTTGTTTCTCAATAATAATTAAAACAAAATATTATGAAGAAATCAATTTTTTATCACGCAGGGTGTCCAGTATGTGTTAGTGCAGAACACGACATTATTAATTTAATAGGAGCAGAAAATATTGACATCGTTCATTTTGGAGAAGACAATTCCAGAGTTTCAGAAGCCGAAAACGCCGGTGTAAAATCGGTTCCAGCATTGGTAACACCAAACGGAAATGTGCTTCATATCAACTTTGGTGCTTCTATGGAAGCTATAAAAGGCTAGTTTTTAAAGCAATTAATTAGGAATCCTAATTTATAAAACACGTTATATTATGAAATCAATAGTAGTATTTTTAGTAACCTCATTTTTATTTACATTAAGTTGTAAAAGTCAAAATCATGCTTTTTGATATCTTAGTGTCAACTAAAATAAATGATGCTCAAATCGTTTTAAACTATGGCACAGCATATTTAAAAAGCAAAACTTTTAAAACAGAAAAACTATCATTAAAAATTTGCAGATTTTGTCATATTGAACATGCTACCGCTGCTATTGTAAACGATATTCAAAACAAAGGTTATTCGCTTATTGAAATGGAAAACTGCGATTAATTTAATTAGGATTACTAACTTTGCCTGTCGACCTAATCTCGACAGGCATTTTTTATGAGCGATAATATTTTTAATCCAACACATCAAGAAACCAATATCTATAATAAAATTGTTGCTGGTTTAGAGCGTATTTCTGAAGCTTTTAAAGTTTTACTTTGGGAAAAAGCAAAGCTTATGGGCTTGAGTCCAATTCAAATACAAATACTCATTTTTATTAATTATCATAAAATTGAATTTTGTAATGTGAGTCATTTAGCTAAAGAATTTAACCTTACAAAACCCACAATTAGTGATGCTGTAAAGGTTTTAGTGAATAAAAAACTGATTGAAAAAACATGTTCTACTTCTGATAGTAGAAGTTATGCCATACAATTAACGGATTCTGGTAATACTATTGTTTCCAAAACCGAAAATTTTGCACATCCTTTAAAAAAACAATTAAAAGGTATTAGCAATGAAAATCTAGAATCTACCTTTGAAACGCTTACTACACTTATTTATAAATTAAATCAGATTGGCATTTTAACAGTTCAACGTACTTGCTATGGCTGTAAGTTTTACCAGAAAAATAACCATCAACATTTTTGCAATTTACTAGATAAGGAATTACTCAATTCTGAGATTCGGATAGATTGCAACGAGTTTGAAGATAAGGCTTAACCGCAAATCGCTATGGCATCGAAAAAGAATTCCAGAGTATAGTTACAATAAAATTGAGTTGAATTCCACTAGATTTTTGTCTAGGCAGAAACCTTATCTAAAACCATAACGCAGCCCAAACAAAACATGACTTGGCGGCATGGGTGTAAAACCTGATTCAATATATTTGGCATTAAAAATATTACTTGCCGTTACAGAAAGCTCTACTTGTTTTAATTGCATAACTACCGAGGCATCCCAAACATTGTAAGATTGTCCTGTGGTACGCTCGGCATGTTTATAAACAATATTCTGACGGATTTTTTCTGTAAACTGCGTGCTTAACCGTGTTGTGAAATGGTGTTTTAAAGTGTTTAAGGCATAGCGAGATAAGGCTTCGTTCTGCTCTAAAATATCATCCTCTAAAAAGGCGTAACCCAAAGCTAGGGTTTGGGTAAAACTATCGATTTTTAAATTGTAAGCGGCATCAACCTCTAAGCCTTTCGTGTTCACCTCTGCAATATTGGTTGCGGTGTAAATGGTTTCAACCAAATTTGGCCGGATATAATCGATTAAATTTTCAGCATCTCTATTAAAAACAGATAAACTTCCTCTAAATTTCTCACTTATATATTTTATTCCCACTTCTTGAGCAAAGGCTTCTTCGGGTTCTAAATTAGGATTTCCATTGGTTCTTGGATCGCTATAATACAAATCGGTATAGGTAGGTATTCTATAAGTAAAACCAATGTTTCCGTAAGCTTTTAAATTGTTGGTAATATCAAAACCAATATCCAAACCAGGAAAGGCATTAAATTTAAAATCCGAAAAATAGGTCATCGCCACACCAGGCGTAATATCTAAGCGATTGTTAGCAAATTGGAATTTATGTTCTAGAAACACGGTGGTCATAAATCTGTTTCTATCTCCTAAATTATTACTGCGTAGGTAAACTTTAGACATATCAACACCAAATCCTGTAACACCTAATTTTGATCGGTATGAGGCATTGGCTTCTGCTCCAATCTTATCTGAAATATGAACATTTCTGAAAAAATTAGGTTCAAATCGTTTTAATAGAAACACATCTTGATTGCGTTTCCAATACACACGAGGATGAATTTTAAATTTATCAGATTGAAATTTTGTAGTAAAAGCAATTAAACTGTTTTGGGTTTCTTCGTATTCATTGAAATCTGGATTGGTGGTATAAAAATTTTCGGCTCCAAATTTACGTTCAAAAAAGGTCGCCATCATTTCTATGGGCTGCTCTTTTTTGTTGAACGCACTTTTTAGGAAAATATTTGAATTATCGTAATCCGAATTATTTCGATAACCTTCAGAAGTCATTTTACCAACATGAAGAATATGAGACGAATGTTCCAACTCTGAACCTACCGTAACCGAACCGTTAAGCTGCCCGAAAGAACCCGTTTCAGCGTTTACAGAAACCGAGTTTTTTAAGCTGGATTTCGTCACGATATTAATAGCTCCTGTAAAGGCGTTTTGACCAAAAACACGTGCTGCTGGTCCTTTAATGATTTCAATACGCTCAATAACTTCAATAGGCAAGGCCGCATTCATGCTGTGATGACCAGTTTGCGCATCGTCCATTTTCACACCATCTATTAATAGAAGGGTTTGGTCGAAACCACCACCTCTAATAAACAAATCGGCTTGACTGCCTCCTGTACCACGTCGTCTAATATCGACACCTGCAACTTGTTGTAATACATCTGTTAAAGTTACAGCTGCACTATTTTTAATATCTGTAGACGTTATAATGTTTATGGTTCTCGAATTTTCTTTAAAAGGCAAATCGATACGGGCCGAGGTTATGGTTACAGAATCTAACTCCTGTTCTGGATAATTTTGTGCCTTAAGATTGTAGTTTATTGTTATTAAAAGTATGGTAAAAAAAAAGAGCGTCTTTAGATTCATTTTTGATTTATTTTTTCCAGCGCAAGATAAAACAATTTTGAGAAAATTAAACTACTAAACCGTCATTGCGAGGAGGCACGACGCTGCAATCTCTTGACAAAAAAACCCAAATCATAATCACAAGTAAACAACAAACAGATTCCTACGCTTTTTTTCCTATAGAAAAAGCTCTGAATGACAACACAAACAAAACCAAAACCACAAAAACCCCGTCATTGCGAGGAGGCACGACGTGGCAATCTCTTGACAAAACCCCTAACCATAATCACAAGTAAACAACAAACAGATTCCTACGCTTTTTTTCTATTGAAAAATCTCGGAATGACAATACTAACGAAACCAAAAATCATCAACAACCCGTCATTGCGAGGAGGCACGACGCGGCAATCTCTTGACAAAAAAACCAAATCATAATCACAAGTAAACAACAAACAGATTCCCGCGATTTTTTTCTATTGAAAAATCTCGGAATGACAACACTAACGAAACCAAAAATCATCAACAACCCGTCATTGCGAGGAGGCACGACGCGGCAATCTCTTGTTAAAAAACCTAATCATAACCACTAGTAAATAACAAACAGATTCCTACGCTTTTTTTCTATTGAAAAATCTCGGAATGACCGTACGGATATTACAAAAAAACTGAACACCGACTACGCAAAAACTAATTCAACCAAAACTTTACGTCCTGCAATTCCAACACATCCAAGAGGCCTTGACACACTTTAACTTTTGGCTTTCTATTGGGTATGTTAGTTTCATCTTTTTTTAGTATTATAAACCAAAAAAAAGCCTTTTCAAATTTGTTTTAAAATATTTATAAAAAAATTGGAACCATATCTATTTCAATGAACTTACAACACTAACAATTTTGGGGTCACAAACAGCTCGCTTTCTTTATTGACATTGGGACTATAAACAATGCATTCTCGATAATCCTTTTTTGTTTGAGAATAATATTCTTTTACAGCATCAATTAAATCTTTTATCGATTTTATTTCAACTGAATTTCCAACTAAACCTTTCTGGTTTGAAACAACAAAATCAAACCTATTTACACACTTTAAATTAAAGCTTGTAAAGGCTTTATTTTGATTGACTAGCTCGTTCTTTTCATTAAAAAACTTTAATAATTTTTCTTTTTTCATTCGTTTTGTTTTTTGATTTGAATCTAAATTACAACCGTAATTCCAAATCTCAAAAAACATTAATCTCAGTTTGATATATCAAAATTGAACTAATGAATTTGGAGGCTATTTAATATTATTTTGCTACTTCTTTAAGAAATATTGATACTGTAATTATTATATAATCAAATTTATTTGATTATCAGAAATTTTCACTCCCTTGGGCTCAGAATCAAGCCAACACCTTCCATAAATTTGAATATCATGAACGTTTAGCTTTTGTAAGTAGTTTTCTTGTACTAAAATAAATTCATTTCTATCTAAGGTATTTATCGCATGCTTAATTATGCAAGTATTATAATTTCCGACAGTAACATGAACACCTTTGCCTCCATAATTTGTTAGTCTAAAATCAGAAATGCTGATTCTAAAACCATATCCGTTTTCTGAGATCAGCAACAAAATTGACTCCTTTAGATTATTAATAGAAACCAATCCTTGTACATTATCTTCTTTGCTAATAAAACTTATTACACGATTTCCGTATGCATTTTTTTTCAAAAATTTAAGCTTTGATAGTTCAAATCTTATCGCTCTATCATTTGTGAAAACCATAAGTTGATTGTTCTGATTTGGGATTTTTTTAACAGCTTTTAGTTTATCTTTATTGTAGAGCTTAATTGCAATTTTATTAGTTAATGTTTCTTTGACGAACTCTACTAAATAAATCTTTTTTACAAAACCACCTACTGTAGCTAAAATTAGATATTCCTTATTTGGTTTAAAGGAATTAAAGAGTATTGTAGAAATAATATCAACATCTTTTTTAAGATTGAATAAATCAGTCAATGCAATTTCTTTGTTTTCTTTAAGTGCTTCTAATACATTTTCTGCATTTATAGAAAAGTATTTTCCATCTGACATAAAAAAAAGAATCTTATTATTTTTATTACTAAAAGGGATTTTTAAATAAAACTTAAATCCACCATTACATGTTTCAATATCTTCGACCAGACTTACAGTTCTATTTGATTTGATTATAACATGATAAGCTTTACTAAAATTAGATAATAATTTCTCTCCTATTTCTAATTGTTTACCTAAGCTAATGAGCGAACTTGAAATTATTGTAATTTTATTATCACTATCTTTCATTTTCTGATTTTAATTTTAAATCGACTAAAATAGTTTCAAATTTTGATTTCGTTGTACTAAAATAATAATCAAAATCAGTTATTTTATTAATTTTGTGGTAAACTCGAGATTCTTTTAAACTATTAAGATTTTTCTCTATCTCTTCACGCTTTATAATAAGTATGTGTAAAACAGATTTTAACTTCTTTAATTCATCTATTGTTTCTCCTTGTGAAGTAAAGATTCCTTTCTCTAAATCCTTTAATATTTCTGAAACCTTTTTAAAATCATTTTTTTCATAAGCCTCCCTTAAATTATAGAATATTTTTTCCGCCATTACTTTTTGTGCTTCAGTTACTTTATCAGGATGACACAATAAAGAAGCTTTTCTGAACATCTTTTTTAACTCTATTTGTTTATGATATCCCAAAGAATACCTTTTAGGCTTTTCCAATGCTTTATTATACGAATAAGAAAAGTCTTTATACTCTTTTTGCGCTTCTTGATAAGAGTTTTGTTTTTCAACATTTTCTTTATCTTTATCTAATTCTTTTTTAGCTAAAAATCCTTTTAACAAAAGTATTTTTTTTATAATCTTTCCAAGATCTCTATTGTACCTATCATTAAAACCAGAAATGAGTTTCTCTATATCTGTCTTCTCACTCTCTAAAGTAGCAATTTGAAACTCAAGGCCTCTTATTTCTAATTTTAATGCAGAAATATATGGGTCATGAAAAATAGTGACTTTTTTATAATTAGCAATAATCGCTTGTATTTTATATAATGCTTCTCTATAATTTTTACTATCACATAAACTTATAACTTGAGTTATTGTATCGAGACCCTTATCATTAATACTATTATGAGCCAAAAGTTTTAATTTGCTTACTTGATATTTTATATCATCGTTATCCTCTATCTTAATTGCATTTCTAATGGCTCCGAGTCTCAGAATTACTTTTGCCCAATCAATAAATATCTCTTTAATTATACCTTTAGCTTTTTGCTTAATTTTATCAAACTCCTGATTAAAATCTAAAATAAGATTGTCATCTCCTTCAATAATCGTAATACTTTCGTGGTTTGATTTTGCTTTTTTTGTCCAATTATACGAGCCAAAGATTAAAATCTTATTATCAATTATACAAAACTTATTATGCATTAAAGGTGCATACGCAAAATTATCACCTACCCAATAAAACTCTCCTCCACGTCTTTTAATTTCTGTAAATTTAATATTAGAGTTAAAATTTATGTCATTATTAGCAAGAAGCAACTCCACTTTCACACCTTCATCTAATTTTTGTAAAAGAATATCAAAGAGCTTCCCACCAGTAAACCAAGCTACTGCAATTTTAATGCTTACTTGACTCCTTTTCAGTTGAAATTCAATTTGGGTATGGATTTTTTCAAAAAAAGCTTGTGTTTTCATGTTCTAAATTATTCTTGGATTAATAGCATCGGTTTCTTCCAACATTACAATTTCATTATGAAACACCATAACAGTCCTATTCTGCTCTAAAGCTTTCAATAATTTTTTAGCTAATAACAAAACATGTTCTTTAAAATCCTTTTCACTTAAAGGAAATTTAGGATAATTAATAAACTCTAACATCACACTAGGTTCAACTTGTCCGCTCAATACAATATCACAATTAGAAATAGCAGCACTTAAATAAACATTTTTTATCTGTATTAACTGTTCCTGTTCTTGCTGCAAGGCTTTAATAACATCTTGCTTGGTAAGCAAATTTTGGGTGTAGCCTTTTTGTAAACCAATTACAAAACTTGCTGTAAACTTTTGTGATATTGTACTTGTCATGATTTTTAATTTTTACTCTATTCCTACATTTCAATTCAATGCTTTAACAAAGCCTCAAGTAAAATGGTATCTAAATCAGTTTTAAACTTGAATAAATAAGCTTTCACCTATTTTTATTTGTAAGACATTAATATCAATTTTAATTTTCTAGCCAATATTTAAGTGAATTTAAATGTCTTTTTATCATAATCAAATTACGGTTATCTGTTTTTTTTAAATATTCCTCTCCTATTCCTTTAATTTTTTTATCATCAGGATATTCTGTAATAATCTCATATAAATTTGCTATTACTTTCCTGTCTATTTCCTGTTCTAATTGTTCCACAGATTTATTTTTGACTTGAATGTTCATAGCATCCATGCATTTCATAACTGTTTTATAATCAGAATCTTCATTTAAAGTTATATTGTCTCTGATTGTTATTCTATGGGATTTTAAGTTTTGAGTTTTTACTACTGAAAAGTTTTTCTTTGACTTTAATTTAAATTGACTAAATAACTTTTTTAAATACATAATTATTATTTTAAAGTTACATCAATAAACTAAGAAGGGAAGTTGCTCTTTATTTTGACAGACTGTCCACATCTTTTGACCACCGCGGACTCGCGTCTCGGTTGGTTTTTGAGCGTTTAAAACTCAAAATCTTGATGTATTTTAAGTAAAAATAAGAAAAAAAAGCTTAATACAAAAGTTAGAAGCTTATTGTTTTGAGATTTATGCCTACACAGGAATTAGTTAATTCAACCTAAACTTCACATCCTGCAACTCCAACTCATCCAAGAGTTCTTGACACACCCTAACTTTCTGCTTTCTACTTGGCATAGCCAACTTTATTTTTTCATTGATATCATAAATCAAAAAATTCAGCATTTGGTTTCCGGGGTGCATACTAATCAGCTCGCTTAAAGCTTTTATTTTCTGTTCGCTTAAATCTTTAATATCGACCTGTATAGATAGTTTTTTGGCATAATTCTCCATGACATCATGCAACAACTGGAAATTATTAAACTGTAATCTTGGATCGCTTTTCTTTCCAGTGTCTTTATTTACCCAGCCTTCGCGAACAAAAGTTTTTACAAACACGAAATTATTCTTCATTAAAAAATGACGAAACTTTAAATACTCTTCGCCAAAAATCCTGAATTCAAAACTATCGGTATAATCTTCAATGGTAAATAATGCCCAACCTTTACCCTGTTTACTTACACGGTGTTGCACATCGGTTACTACGCCAGCGAAAACAATTTCACGATTAACATAAGGTTCTAAAGTATTAAACATAGCCACGTTACCATTAGTAAATGTTTTTATTTCAGTTTTAAAATCGTCTAAAGGATGCCCAGAAATATAAACGCCAACCACTTCACGCTCTTTACTTAATTTTTCCATAGTGCCCCACTCCTCACATGGCGGGACTTCGGGTTCGGCAATTTGTACTTCACTAGACTCACCAAATAAACTTACCTGCGCCGAGTTTTCGTTTTCTTGGTGCTTTTGTCCGTACTTTATGGCTTTCTCTAAAAAGGTAATGCCATCGCCATCATCATGAAAATATTGCGCACGGTGTGTATTAGCCAAACCATCAAAACCACCTGCTAAGGCCAAGTTTTCAAAGGCTCTCTTATTGGCAGCACGCAAATCGATGCGTTTGGCCAAATCGAAAATAGATTTATAATGGCCATCTTTTCTATTATTTACAATAGTCATTACCGCACCATGGCCTACGCCTTTTATAGCTCCCATGCCAAAACGAACGGCGTTATCTTGATTTACCGAAAACTTATAATAACTCTCGTTAACATCTGGGCCAAGCACGTCTAATCGCATACGCTTACACTCTTCCATAAAGAAAGTAACTTGCTTAATATCGTTCATATTATTAGATAGAACGGCTGCCATATATTCTGCAGGGTAGTGTGCTTTTAAATAAGCCGTTTGGTAGGCAATCCAAGCATAACAGGTAGAGTGCGATTTATTAAAGGCGTAACTCGCAAAGGCTTCCCAATCTTTCCAAACTTTTTCTAAAATTTTGGCATCGTGTCCATTTGCACTGGCTTGTTCTATAAACTTGGGTTTCATTTTATCGAGCACGGCGATTTGCTTTTTACCCATAGCTTTACGCAAAACATCGGCTTCACCTTTTGTGAAATCTGCTAGTTTTTGAGAGAGCAACATCACCTGCTCTTGATATACCGTAATCCCGTAAGTTTCTTTAAGGTATTCTTCCATCGCTGGCAAATCGTACTCAATGGTTTCATCGCCATGCTTTCGGCGAACAAAACTTGGTATATATTCCATTGGCCCCGGACGATACAAAGCATTCATGGCAATTAAGTCTTCAAAAACAGTAGGTTTTAAATCTTTAAGGTGTTTTTGCATGCCGGGCGATTCGTATTGAAAAACACCTACAGTTTCTCCTCTCTGGAACAATTCATAAGTCTTTTCATCATCTAAAGGAAAGGTGTCTGGGTCGAGCACAATACCGTGCTTTGCTTTAACAATTTTTACGGTATCTTTAATTAGGGTTAATGTTTTTAATCCTAAAAAATCCATTTTTAATAAACCGGCATCTTCTACTACCGAGTTATCAAACTGGGTAACATATAAATCGGAATCTTTAGCTGTTGCTACGGGAACAAACTTGGTAATATCGTCGGGTGTAATAATCACTCCGCAGGCGTGAATACCTGTATTTCGCACCGACCCCTCTAAGGTTCTTGCTAGGTTTACCGTTTCGGCCTGTAAATCGCTACCTTCAGAAATATTTAAAAGTTCGTTTACTTTTTCTAGATCTTCAGCTCTAAATTTTTTAGCCAATTCTTTCTCGTCCACTCCAAAAATCTTACCGAGCTTAGACATGGTTGGAATTAACTTTGCAATTCTGTCGGCATCAAAAAGGGGTAGATCTAAAACTCGGGCGGTATCACGAATTGACGATTTTGCCGCCATGGTTCCATAAGTAATAATTTGAGCAACTTGATTACTCCCGTATTTATCGATTACATAATCCATCACGCGACTTCGGCCTTCATCGTCAAAATCGATATCGATATCTGGCATACTAATACGGTCTGGATTTAAGAAACGCTCAAAAAGCAAATCGTATTTAAGCGGGTCTATATTGGTAATCCATAAACAATAGGCCACCACCGAACCAGCTGCCGAGCCACGACCAGGCCCTACCGAAACATCCATATTTCGAGCTTCCCGAATAAAATCTTCTACAATTAAAAAATAACCGGGATAGCCTGTATTTTCGATAACGCTTAACTCAAAATCGAGGCGCTCTACAACCTCTTCGGAAAGCGGTTCGCCATAACGTTTTTTTGCTCCTTCAAAAGTTAAGTGCCTTAAAAAAGCATTTTCGCCCCGCTTGCCGTTATCCAATAAATCTTCTTCATGTTTAAACTGGTCAGGAATATCGAAAGCAGGCAACAACACATCACGCGCTAATTGATAAGCTTCCACTTTATCGATCACCTCTTGAACATTATAAATGGCTTCAGGAACATCTTTAAACAGTTGCTTCATGGCATCAGGAGACTTAAAGTAATACTCCTGATTTGGTAAACCATAACGATAACCACGACCACGACCAATAGGTGTCGCTTGTTTTTCACCATCTTTTACACATAGTAAAATATCGTGAGCATTGGCATCGTCTTGCTTTCTGTAATACGTATTATTTGATGCAATTATTTTTACATCATGTTTTTGGGCTAGTTTAATTAAGGTCGGGTTTACACGGTTTTCATCCTCTTGATTATGGCGCATGAGCTCCACATACAAATCGTCGCCAAAGGTTTCTTTCCACCAAAGTAAGGCCTCCTCGGCTTGATTTTCACCGATATTTAAAATTTTACTAGGCACTTCACCGTACAAGTTTCCTGTGAGTACTATAAGGTCTTCTTTATATTTTTCTATGAGTTGTTTATCGATACGCGGTACATAATAAAATCCATTTACAAAGGCATGCGACGATAATTTTGCCAAATTATGGTATCCATTTTTATTTTTTGCCAACAGTACAATTTGGTAACCATTATCTTTTCGGGTTTTGTCTAAATGATTGTCGCAAACAAAAAACTCGCAGCCTATAATGGGTTTTATTTCTTTTAATGTAGTGGTTTCGCCCTTTTCCTGGGCTTCAGCTATTTTTGCTTTTACACTGCTATTATGTCTATTTACCGCATTTAGAAAATGGAAAGCCCCCATCATGTTCGCATGATCTGTTAGGGCGACTGCTGGCATGTTGTATTCGGCTGCTGCCGCAACAATATCTGCCACTCCCATGGTAGATTGCAAAACCGAGAATTGTGAATGATTATGTAGATGTGCAAAATCGACATCGGCTAAATTGGATATATTTTCTTTAATTTCTGCCGAAGATATATCGCTAGCTTGAGCCTTTTGTAATCGTTTATTAATTCGAGCACTTTCCTTTTTTAAATTAATGTGCTTTAAACCAATAAGCTGAATGGTTTGCGGATTAGCCTCTGTAAATTTTTTAAAATAATCGGGGGTCAACATCGAGCTCCTCCTTGGTATATTCACCTAAGCGAATTAATTCTAAAAAACAACGCGTTGTGGCCTCGACATCGGCTGTGGCGTTATGTGCTTCAGCAAAAGGTTCGTTAAACAAAAACTCATGCAACTCGGTTAAAGTGGGCAGTTTAAATTTACCATAGCGCCCTCCTGGAATCTGGCATAAGTTTGCTGTGTGTTCTGTACAGGTATCTAAAACTGGAAGTTCTTGCAAGGGGTTGGCGACAGCGCCACGAACAAATTCAGCACCCATAATATTAAGGTCGAACTTTACATTTTGCCCCACCACAAATTTAGTTTTACCCAGTGCTTCATTAAATTTCTCTAAAACTTCGGCCAAAGGCACCCCTTGCTCCATAGCCAATTCGGTAGAGATACCGTGAATTTTCTCGGCATCATAAGGAATATTAAACCCCTCTGGTTGCACCAAATAATCTTGACTATCTATACAATTTCCCATGGCATCATGCAGTTGCCATGCAATTTGGATACACCTAGGCCAATTATCGGTATCTGTAATAGGTGCGTCCCATCGCTTTGGTAATCCTGTAGTTTCCGTGTCGAAAATTAAGTACATAAAAGTAGTTGTTAGTCGCCTTAAAAGCCGTAAAGTTTTTAAACGTGTAAAAATACATAGAAATTATACTTTTATAAAATGAAGACTGCAAGAGTTGTAAACAAAAAAGAAAGAACACTAAAGCGCAGCCTACTTTGGTTGGAAATTTAAAAAAACTTGTATGGTAAAAACCCTTAACCATATCTAAACCTACCCTTTTAAAGCATTATAACACAAATGTCCGATCAAAGATATTATGAAACTGTCAACGCCTTTAAAATATAGAACTTTACACATTTTTTTAAATGTTACCTTGTTTATTTTAAACCATTGTTAAGATTTAAAGGAGATATTTTGCTAATTGAAGCACTTCTGCTTATCCCTTAGTTAGAATCAAGTCTTTGTACTTGATTCTAAAAGCGAAGCGGTCTTAAGCCTCTTATAAGACATTGATGATAATATTCTTTAAAATAAAATCCTTAAAAATAAAAAAATATAGTATATTTGCGCCCTCATTAATAACAGAGGTCGAGAACCTCAAATAATTAATAATTATGCCAGTAAAAATTAGATTACAAAGACACGGTAAAAAAGGAAAACCTTATTACTGGATCGTAGCAGCAGATTCGCGCGCGAAGAGAGATGGTAAATACCTAGAAAAATTAGGTGCTTACAACCCGAACACAAACCCAGCAACAGTTGAATT
Source organism: Oceanihabitans sp. IOP_32 (assembly GCF_009498295.1). NCBI lineage: Bacteria > Pseudomonadati > Bacteroidota > Flavobacteriia > Flavobacteriales > Flavobacteriaceae > Oceanihabitans > Oceanihabitans sp. IOP_32. The sequence continues at coordinate 912,237 of NZ_CP040813.1, forward strand.
AGATGTTGATGGTGCTGTAAAATGGTTACAGAATGGTGCACAACCAACTGATACAGCCAAAAACCTATTATCTTACAAAGGTGCTTTACTAAAAAATCACTTAGTAGGTGGTGTTAGAAAAGGAGCCTTAACTGAAGAGCAAGCAGAAGCAAAATTTGCGGCTTGGTTGGAAGAAAAAGAAGGTAAAGTACAGGCTAAAGCTGAAGGATTATCTGAAGCTCAAGCTAAAGCTAAAGCTGAAGCATTAGCTGCTGAAAAAGCAGTAAACGAAGCAAGAATAGCTGCGGCTGCTCCTGCGGTTGAAGAAACTGCTCCTGAAGCTGAAGCGCCTAAAAAAGAAGAAGAATAAAACGTTTATTTTTTATACTTTTAAACTCCGATACCTGCTATCGGAGTTTTTTGTTCAAAATAGTTTTGTGCGATAACTTAAAGTGTGAATTCTTAAATGATTAATAGACCGATTTCTGTGTTTGCTGAAATTGAAAAAATACCTTTTTATGACTAAGGAAGACTGTTTTTATCTCGGAAAAATTGTAAAAAAATACAGTTTTAAAGGTGAAGTATTGGCAAAATTAGATACAGACCAACCAGAGATTTACGAAAATTTAGATGCTGTATTCTTAGAACTAAGAAATAATTTAGTCCCTTTTTTTGTTGAAAGCTCACAACTACATAAATCTACTTTATTGCGCCTTAAATTTGAGGATGTAGAAACCGAGGCAGATGCCGATGCCATAATGAAAAGTAATTTATATTTACCGCTTAACTTACTTCCAAAACTTGAAGGCAATAAATTTTATTTTCACGAAGTTATTGGCTTTACCATAGAGGACAAAAATTTTGGTGAAGTAGGCCTCATAAAAAGCATTAACGATTCTACCTTACAAGCTTTATTTGTGGTCGATCGCCATGGCACCGAAATATTAATCCCCATGAATGATGAATTTATTTTAAACGTAGATAGAGAGAATAAAACTATTTTAGTAGAAACACCCGAAGGTTTAATTGACCTTTACCTATAAGTTAATTTATTTCAGGCTACCAATGATTTTTCTCGTTCTAAAAGAGTTAAATTATCTTGTATTTGATCACGTTGTCTAATTAACAATTTACAAAGTGATAAAGGCAAACCGTGCTCCAACAATAAGTCATTATAAACATTTATAGTTAAGTACTTTATTTCACGTATCTCTCTTAACAAATCGACCTCATACTGAAAGAGAAGGGCGTTTTTAATATTCATCTTAATTTTTGAAAAATTGATAAAATTATTTTTAGAATACTCGCTATTTTTATCTAGTTTTTCAATTTCAGATTGTAATAATTTACCAAATTCATAGCGTTCAAAACTACGCTCTCTAAAATAGGTCTTTAAATCATCTCTATAAACGTATTCCAGTCCTTCTAAATATGTGGTTTCTATTTCATGATTCATAATCAACAAATCATTCAATTTTTTTAAAATTTTCGGGTTCTTCAATCTCATATCTGCAAGTTTTATTTATTACAACGCTTCCAATTCAATGTAAAATCTAAGTGTATTCAAATTAACGAACACACCAATCATCAAATTCAATCATTAAACCAAAGTTTATAATATTATATACGAGCCACCTCCCGTTATTAGACACCTAACACGTAATTTTAACATAATTTAGCATATTTTATACCTTTTAAGCACATTATTTTATACTATTGCTCCATATTTAAAACCTCATAATATGTCTAATAAACCCTTTCGTTTTAAACAATTCTCGGTACATCAAGGTCGATGTGGCATGAAAATTGGCACCGATGGTGTATTACTTGGTGCCTGGGCGTCTCTAGACAGCAACCCCTTGTCTATTTTAGATATTGGCGCTGGTACAGGAATTATTTCGCTCATGCTTGCACAACGAAGCGATGTGCAACTTATAGACGCTATTGAAATTGACTCCGAAGCCTACGAACAATGTGTAGATAATTTTGAGCAATCGCCTTGGGGAGACCGTTTGTTTTGCTACCATGCTTCACTTGAAGTGTTTACAGAAGAGATAGAAGATAAATACGACCTGATAATTTCTAACCCTCCTTTTTATGTTGAAGATTACAAATCGGAGAACAATCAGCGTGATTTAGCGAGATCTTCGACTGCACTACCCTTTAGTGTGCTTATCGAAAGTGTTTCAAAATTACTTTCAGAGAACGGAGCTTTTAATGTTATTATTCCTTTTAAAGAGGAAAGTAATTTTATTGATTTAGCTTCAAAAGTAAATCTTTTTCCAACCGATATTTTACATGTAAAAGGCAATCCTTCAACCGAGATTAAGCGTAGTTTAATCGCTTTTTCTTTCCGCGAAAGCGACACAGTCACCGAAACGCTCATTATTGAAACCGAAAGACATCGATACACCGAAAAATACATTAATCTTACTAAAGATTTTTACTTAAAAATGTAATTCGTTTGATTTGGATTTGTAAATTTGATAGATTTAAAATGATTATTCTCAATAAAAGCAACACATCATTAATTTCTTATTTTTTTTGACTGTTGTTTTAGACTTTAAAAACAAGACTAAATGAAGCCAGATTTATTTGAAGCTCCAGATTATTACAACCTAGACGAGTTATTAACCGAAGAGCACAAATTAGTGCGCGATGCCGCTAGAGAGTGGGTAAAACGCGACGTGTCTCCAATAATTGAAGATTATGCTCAAAAAGCAGAATTCCCCGCTCAGATAATTAACGGCTTAGCAGAAATTGGTGCTTTTGGGCCTTATATTCCAGAAGAATATGGTGGTGCGGGATTAGACCAAATTTCTTATGGCCTAATTATGCAAGAAATAGAACGTGGCGATTCTGGCGTGCGCAGCACTGCATCGGTACAATCGTCTTTAGTCATGTATCCCATCTTTAAATATGGCAACGAAGCACAGCGCAAAAAATACTTACCCAAATTAGCAAGTGGCGAATGGATAGGCTCTTTTGGTTTAACAGAACCTGACCACGGCAGTAACCCTAGCGGAATGACCACAAATTTTAAGGATATGGGTGACCATTATCTGCTTAACGGTGCTAAAATGTGGATTAGCAATGCGCCTTTTTGCCATATTGCCATAGTTTGGGCAAAAGATGAAAGCGGACGCATTCACGGCCTTATAGTCGAGCGTGGTATGGAAGGATTTTCTACTCCAGAGACACATAATAAATGGTCGCTAAGAGCAAGTGCTACTGGCGAATTAATTTTTGATAATGTTAAAGTGCCAAAAGAAAACTTATTGCCAAACAAATCTGGTTTAGGTGCGCCGCTTGGCTGTTTAGATTCGGCGCGTTATGGTATTGCTTGGGGGGCTATTGGTGCCGCCATGGATTGTTACGACACGGCTTTACGCTACAGTAAAGAACGCATACAGTTTGGAAAACCTATTGGGCAATATCAATTACAACAAAAAAAATTGGCCGAAATGATTACCGAAATTACCAAGGCTCAGTTATTAGCATGGAGACTCGGTGTAATGCGCGACAAAGGGACGGCAACCTCTGCACAAATATCTATGGCCAAACGCAACAATGTAGAAATGGCAATTAATATCGCTAGAGAAGCGAGGCAGATTTTAGGTGGTATGGGCATTACTGGAGAGTATTCTATCATGCGCCATGCTATGAATTTAGAAAGCGTAATAACTTACGAGGGCACTCACGATATTCATTTATTAATTACAGGTCTAGATATTACAGGACTTAATGCGTTTAAATAGTAATTAAGCCATATTTGGCAGCACATCTTTAACTCATTATTTTTTTTAAAACGCAAATGCTTCTTTTTATTAGGAAGCATTTTTTTATTGAAAATTAGTTACTTTTACTTTATGTTTTCATCAACAAAAAGATTAGATAAAGCCTATAAAAATGCGAAAACCATTAATTTTAATGATGATAGCAAGTTTATTTTATTTAGTGATTGCCACCGAGGCGACAATAGTTTTGCTGATGATTTTGCCAACAATAGAAACATCTATTTTCATGCTTTAAAGCACTATTATACAGAAGGCTTTGCATATTGTGAGATTGGAGACGGCGATGAGCTCTGGGAAAACCTATCGTTTAGCAGCATTTTTAATGCACATAAAAATGTGTATTTGCTCATGAAATCATTTCACAAAGCTAATAAATTACACATGATTTGGGGCAACCACGACATGGTGTACAGAAACCCAAATTATGTAAAAAAACATTTATCAACCTATTTCGATCCCAAAACTGGTCAAGATGTTGAGCTGTTTAAAAATCTTGAATATCACGAAGGGCTTATTTTAAAACACAACGCAACACAACAAGAGCTGTTCTTAACCCACGGCCATCAAGCCGATTGGTGGAATTATTTGTTCTGGAAATGGAGCCGGTTTTTAGTGCGAATTCTTTGGAAACCTTTAAACGTCATGGGTATTGCAGATCCTACAAGCCCGGCAAAAAATTATACCGAACTTATAAAAGTAGAACACCGTATTAAGAAATGGATCATTAAAAATAATAATCTTATTACCATTACTGGCCATACGCACAGGCCTCGTTTTCCCGAACCTGACAACATCTCTTTTTTTAATGATGGTAGCTGTGTACACCCTCGAAGTATCACAGGGATTGAAATTGAAAATGGCAAAATAGCCTTAATAAAATGGCAAATAGCCACTAAAGAAGATGGCACACTGCAAATTGTGAGAATACTGCTTGAAGGGCCAAAAAAATTGAGTGATTATAAAACAGATTCTTTCATCTAAACAAAAACAGGTCTATACCTCTGTTTCTGGACTTATATAATCTGCCTTAAGCTCAAGTATATTAGGAAATATCATAGGCACCAAATCTTTTACAGGCTTATAAAGTACCGTATCGTTAATATCATCTTCTTCAACAAACGTAATCGTACTGTTTAGCCTGTCGAAAATATTTAAAACAATACTTAAAATGAGTATAATTTTCACGGCTCCAAAAACACCTCCTAAAAACTTATTAACAATACCCAAGGCAGCAAAATCGGCTAATTTGGTAAGTGCTTTACCTGCAAGCGCAATAGCTAAAACAATCACAATAAAGGTTATGGCAAAGGCGGTAATCGTTATGGTTTTTTCGTCCCAAGACACTTTAGTCTTTAAAAAATCGGATGCAAAATTGCTAAAATGTATCGCTCCATAAACCCCAGCAACCAGAGCAATAAGTGAGGCCACCTCAACAAAAAGGCCTTTTAAAAAACCCCGAATTAGACCGAATAAAATTAAAGTCCCTAAAACAATATCTATAACGCCCATACTGCTATTTTTTGTAAATATATAATTTTTCATCGTTATAAATTGCTACCTCGTAGTATTAAAGAAAAGATAAACGACCGCTGCGCTTTTAGAATCAAGAAGAAATACTTGGGTTCAAAATAAATAATAAGCATTATAAATTCTTTTCTATGCTATTAGAAGCAATACTTTCTAAATTACACAAAAGGAATGCTGCACACGTTTCAAAAAAAAATAGAAAGCACTAAACCCATTTCATTAAATAATTATATTTTAATTATTAATGTCCGGTAAAAGACATAAGACCGCTTCGCTTTTAGATATTAGAACAAAGACTAGATTCTAACTAATTGATTGGCAGAAGTGAATTGAATAATAAAACATCTCATCGCACTCTTTATAATTGTTTTGTATAAACAAGGTATCATTTTAAAAGACGCGTCAAGTTCTTTATTTAAAAAAGATTAACGATTACAAAACGTTTTTAGTCGGACACTAATGTATTTTAATAGAATATTAGCGTTAAAGAATAAAGAATTTATAGAACAGAAGTCCAAAATAACAACGCCATTCATTAACTTTGACCTTTCAATTTTAAACTGGAATTTTAAAATGTCAAGAGACGAACAATTAAAAGCGCGCTGGAATTTGGTGGTCACAAAACTATCTAAGCAATTTGCCGATGGAGAAATCTTAGATCTAGACGCTATAATTTACCTCATAGGCGTGCAAGAACTTGGGCAATTAAGCCGCAGCTTTAAAAAAGACCAAAAACTCGATTTAATGCATATTGCCATTTGTAAATTGCTTACACCTTACGGCTATTACGAGCTGGATTTCGTAGACGATGAGGGTTGGCCACATTACAAAACTTTAGAAACTTTACCGCACCTTAAAGCCGGTGAGCAGAGTGTTTTAATGAAAGAGGCCATTGTAAATTACTTTGTAGAAACCCAGTATATTGATTAGTAATTTTTGGGCGTTACCACAAGGGTCGGGCTTTCGGCAGTCGCTCTCTGCGAGGAGCTCCAACAAATACCTCAATCCCTAACGCACTTTAGGTAAAAAATAGTAGATTTGCATTCATTTTTTTAAATGTAGTTATGATAGATAAAGTAAAACAACTTATTGCCGAGGCCGAAGCTTTTCAAGCGCAATCGAAAGAAGAAGTAGAAGCATTCCGCATAAAATATTTAGGTAAAAAAGGATTACTAAACGGCTTTTTTGCCGAATTTAAAAATGTTGCCAACGACCAAAAAAAGGAATTTGGTCAAATTATCAATCAGCTTAAAAAAACAGCCGAAGATAAAGTAACCGCTTTAAAAGAAGAGCTAGAAAGCAAAGACGAGGTAAAAGGCGTTTTTGGTGATTTATCACGCCCAGGAACACCTGTTCAAATTGGTGCGCGCCACCCTATTTCTATTGTAAAAAATCAAATTATAGAGATATTCTCGAATATTGGTTTTAATGTGAGCGAAGGTCCAGAAATTGAGGACGACTGGCATAACTTTACCGCATTAAACCTTCCAGAATACCACCCTGCACGCGATATGCAGGATACTTTTTTTATTCAAACCAATCCAGATATTTTACTGCGTACCCACACCAGTTCTGTGCAAGTACGTTATATGGAAAACAACAAACCGCCTATTCGCACCATATCGCCAGGTCGCGTGTATAGAAATGAAGCGATTTCGGCACGCTCGCATTGTTTTTTCCATCAAGTAGAAGGTTTATACATCGATAAAGATGTAAGTTTTGCCGACTTAAAACATACCCTACAATACTTCACCACTCAATTGTTTGGGAAAAGCAAAATACGGTTGCGTCCGTCGTACTTCCCGTTTACAGAACCTAGCGCAGAAATAGATGTGTATTGGGGTTTAGAAACCGAAACCGATTATAAAATTACAAAAGGCACAGGTTGGTTAGAAATAGCTGGTTGCGGTATGGTAGATCCCAACGTTTTAACCAATTGTGGCATCGATGCCGAAACCTATTCTGGTTTTGCTTTTGGCGTGGGTATAGACCGTATTGCTATGCTATTACACCAAATTGACGATATTAGATTGCTAAGTGAAAACGATGTGCGTTTTCTGGAACAGTTTAAATCGGCTTTGTAGAGATGTTAAGTGTATAACTCTAAAGCTTTAATAAAATTTAAAATAAAATGAAGATAAGTTCAAGGAAACATTGGTATTCTTACACATCAAGTTTGTTTTTAATTATATTAATTGGCATACCGATAATTGTTTTTTATTTCATATCAACAGACTGGTTCGATATTAACCCATTGCTTAGAAATGGAATTTTGATTTTTGGTATATGGATATTATTTAAGGCTACAAGAAGAATAATTCTTAATTCGAGAATACAATGGTTATTTGATGACCAAGTTTTAACGGTAAAATCTGGTTTGCTTCCGTGGAAAAAAACTCTATTCGAAATGGATATTTCCCAAATTTATGAGATTTATTATACCAATAGCTTCATGGGAACTTTACTAGGTTTTGGAGGATTATGTGTTCGAAGAACTGATGGGGTTACATCGAAAATAATTGAACGATCTATGACAAACCATAAACGTATAACTTCGGCTGTAAATAACTCTTTAAGCATTCATAAAAAAAGTGGAATCCAAAAGCCTGAACAAATAAATTCAAAAGAATCTTTACCTGACGAATTAAGGAAGTTAGCCGATTTGAATAAAGACGGTGTCATTTCTGATGAAGAATTCGAAAAACTTAAAAATAAATTAATCAACTAATTATTAAGCAATACCTCTAAATTATTTTTTGATCTAGATTAAATTCAAAAAAAAGTTTTTGGGTGCAATAAAGCAAATATTAGTTTTCTCCTGTATTGTTCATAAATCAATCATTAGTAAAATCCTTCGAAATACCTCAAATCATCAAAACAGGCATTAAATCATTATTTGTATATCTTTGATAAAAGCAAATACATGGATTTACAAACACAAAAACTAGAACTTACTAAAGCGTTTTTTAGATTAGCCAGAATAAGCTCGAATTGATCATTTTAAAACAATATTGGTTGTAAAACGCCTAAAGAAATGACAGAAAACAAACAAAAATTTGTAGCTTAGTAACATCTAAAAACCAAAACTTTTTGTTTCGTTAGCACATAGAATCCAAATTGCCCATTGAAATTTGCGTTTAAAATCATTATTTTTGATAATAAATAAAAATGTTATGAATATTCAGGCAGATAAAATAGAATTGGCTAAAATGATTTTGGATACCGAAAACCCGAAAATTATTGAATCCATTAAAAAAATCTTCAAGAAATCGAAAACTGCCGACTTTTGGGACGATTTATCTATGGAACACCGTACAGAAATTGAAAAGGCTTCTCGTGAAATAGAAAACGGAGAAGTAACAGATTACGAATCTTTTATGCAAAAACACCGGTAGATTGAGCAGAAAAGTGGTTATTTCAAGAACAGTAGAAAAGAAATTAGAAAAACTTTTTGAGCACTTAATCAAAGAATGGTCTGTTAAGGTAAAAAATGATTTTGTTACAAAATTAGATTCAACGATAGAAATAATTAAAAACCAGCCTGAAATATTTCCTGAATCCAAAAAAGGAAAAGGTTTAAGAAGATGTGTCATTACAAAGCAAACAACTTTATATTATCGCTACAGTACCAAGCAAATTAATATTGTTACTGTATTTGATACAAGACAAAATCCGAATAAACTAGATAAAGAAATATAAAAACGAAGACTCTACAAAGGTTTTAAGCAAATGTTCGTCATTGCTACTTGTCAGATTATTGTAGAATCTCCAACATTTAAATCACTAATATAGCCAAACACCAACCCGCATAACCAAATACAAACCAAATCTTTAAAACCTATTACACACTCGAAACTCTCCATTAAATAACTAAATTTTATATTACTATCTAAGATTCTATAAATGTACGATTAATAGAATCTAGCGTATTAAAAAACAAAATAGACACATAAAATTTTAATTATTTTGTGATGATAAAACGAACATAAATAAAGCACATTAACCCATCCAATGAAACCCCAAACCCACTACGACGAATTCTTTAACAAAATAAGTTTCGCTGAAAAAGAAATGCAAAACACAGAATTTGATAGTTGCTCGTTTACAAATTGTGATTTCTCAAACGGCTCATTTCTTTCAAGTTTATTTACAAATTGTGTGTTTACAGATTGTAACCTCTCGATGACCAAGTTTAACGACTGTCAATTGGAAAACATCAGCTTTAAAAATTGTAAACTATTAGGTGTGAATTTTAGCTCTTGTAACGACTTTTTGTTTGCTTTAAAATTTGATGCTTGCATTTTAGATTGCTGTGCCTTTATTGGAAAAAAAATGCATAAAACACCTTTTATGAATTCGTCTATTAAAGAAGTGGACTTTTCGAACTGTGACTTATCAAATTCCAGCTTTAAAAATTCAGATTTATCACAAACTACTTTTAATAATACCAATCTTAGGGGTGTCGACTTTCGAACCGCTAAAAATTACAGTATTAACCCTGAAATTAATTCCATAGCTAAAGCTAAATTCTCCCTTGAAGACGTTGCAGGATTATTACCTTATAATATTGAAATTGAATAAATACAGACGCCAATAAAGTATTTCAATTATTAGTATTTTTGCACTTTACATGCGCGTGTATGGGTTTGCAAGGTGTGCTCTTACGTGTTGTAGACTTAAATAAAAACCAGAGCTTTTCAAATCAGAAAACAATGAAAAAAGATATTCAAATCCCTATTGTAAAAGACGTTTATGTGGCCATTGTAAACGAATATAACGACATTTATAAAACCCAAGACTGGAACGCCTATATTATTAACGATAAGAATGTTGATTTAGACATGGTACTTATTGTAACCAGTGGGTATTCTGAAGATAAAACCACCTCTGTTTTTAGAAAAAAACTGGACGTACTGCCTAAAAAAAGTTATGCTAAAATTGAACTTATGCAAGAAGATTTATTTGCTTTAAACAACAGCTTTAAAGTCTCTTTTTTTGAGGGCAACACCATGTTTGATAAAACTTATTTGTTTAGAAAAAATACGATTAACCTTAAAGCTTTACAGCCCATACCTTTAATGAAGGTTCAAGGGGTTTTGGTGAAATAACAAACCACGGCAAAAAGTGCGTTAGGGATTGCAGTGAAAATCCTTTTTGTAAGGCACGAGCAAAAAGATTGTAGCGTAAAGCCCGACTTTTTGTTTTTCTCAAAAAGTAACGCCAAAATAAAGCACACCTAAGCGTATTAGATGGTTTACACCTAATACCCATATCATGTCGCATATAATTCGTTTGTTTTGCGTCCGTATTTGGGTATAACATAAAATCACTACTTTGGCTATACTTTAATGTTAGCTCAGGCCCATATTATAGTAAAATAACGAGTTTGTGAATCTGCGATTTCTATCTCTTCTAAAAAAAAAATAGTTGAAATTAACCATACGACATTTCAAAAATTGGTTTTATATGGCCTTCTCTAGGGTAAAGGAGAACTCACTACCTACACCAAATTCACTCTCAATATAAATTTTTTCACCGTGTGCCTCGATAATATGCTTCACAATAGATAGGCCTAAGCCGGAACCACCCACCTTGCGATTACCAGTTTTATCGACTCTAAAAAACCGTTCGAATAGGCGCGGTATGTGTTTTTTTTCTATGCCTTCTCCGTTATCGGTAACACGAACAATAACTTTGTGTGGAGTTAAGTTTTCGATACTCACCTCGGTAGTGCCTTTGTCTTTACCATATTTTATGGAGTTTACAATAAGGTTTGTTAACACTTGTTGTATACGCTCTTTATCTGCCCTTACTAAAATGGGTTGGTTGTAATCTCTGTAAAAAGTTAAAGTAATGTTTTTTTTGAGGGCTCGCATTTCAAACATTTCGAAAACGGTATTCACGAGTTCTACAATATCAAACTCTTCGATATTTAAACTTAAATTCCCGGCTTCCAGCTTTGTAATCATATCTAACTCCTTGGCGATATAGCTAAGTCTTTCAACCCCCTTATTGGCACGTTCTAAATACTTTTTTCTGATGTTTTTATCGTCTATAGCCCCATCCAGAAGCGTTAATATGTAACCTTGAATTGTGAATAATGGTGTTTTTAATTCGTGTGAGACGTTTCCTAAAAACTCCTTACGGTATCTTTCGCGATCTTTAAGCGTCTCTATTTCTAATTTTTTATCGCGGGCATATTTATCTATTTCTTTGGTAAGGGCCCTCATATCGGTAGTAATCGACACTTTATTTATACTTGCAGATTCTAGAAGCGTTAAATCGTCATAGATTTTTTTTACGCGCTTGTAAATAAATTTTTCGGTTCTCATTTGAATAAGAACAAAGGAGAACAAATAACAAATTAAGGTAAATACCAGAATAAAGCTCCAATTAAGAGAGTAAAAAACGTATAAGAAAACAGAGAGTAAGGCACCAATAAAAAGTGCCATATATAAAGATGTTATAATTGCAAATCGAGACGACTTTTTTAAATTCACCATATTACAATAATTATCGCACAAACTTATAGCCTACACCCTTAACGGTTTTAAAGCTATGGTCGCCTATCTTTTCACGCAGTTTACGAATATGAACATCTATGGTTCTGCCCCCTACGACCACCTCATGCCCCCAAACCTTATCTAATATGTCGTCGCGTTTAAACACTTTCCCAGGGTTTGAGCTCAATAAACAAAGGAGCTCGAACTCCTTACGAGGTAAAGGAATTTCCTCTCCTTTTAAGGTAATTTTGTAGGCTTCTTTATTAATAATTAAATCTCCTATTTTAACCGTGCTATTTTTAGTATCGTGATTAAATCTGCGTAAAAGGGCATTCACTTTGCTAACCAAAACTTTAGGTTTTATAGGTTTTGTAATATAATCGTCGGCTCCAGCCTCAAAACCTGCCACCTGAGAGTAGTCTTCGCCTCTTGCTGTTAAAAAGGTAATAATAGTCTCTTTTAAATCTGGATTTTCGCGAATTATTTCGCAGGCTTCAATACCATCCATTTCGGGCATCATAACATCCATTATAATTAAATGAGGTCGTTCTTTCTTAGCTTTTTTAACCGCTTTAGCGCCGTTATTAGCCGTAATAATTTGGTAACCTTCTTGCGATAAATTATAACCCACGATCTCTAAAATATCGGGCTCATCATCAACTAATAAAATCTTTATATCCTTTTTATGCATTGTAAAACAAGAGCTTATATCAATAACTGGAGTAAATATATGATTAATCCCATAATTTTGATAATTATATATCACAAATAGCTTTAAAGTAACACCTCGTTTATATAAGAAGCGAAATTTAATTGGAAATTTTAAATTTTAACATTATATTGGTATGGCGTTTGTTTGCTTTTGCTTAGCTTTATTTGCTTTAAATTCATACTATGAAAAAAAATTACGTTTTCATCTTATTTGTTGTTTTCATAAGTTTCGCTGCTCAAAAGGGATTTGCGCAAAACAAGTATCCTAATGCGTCTGAAAAACAAAAAATTGAAGGGCTTTCCATTTATCCCAATCCAGCTAGTAACGGGCATCAATACATTTATATTTCTTCAAAAAAGAAATTAAACAAAAATGTAAAAGTTTACAACGCCCTAGGGAGACAAATATTGTCCCGTATGCTAGTCGATAAAGCTTTAGATATCTCAGACTTAAACACTGGCATTTATATTTTAAAAATAAGTGAAAATAATATTACGGAAACACGAAAACTAGTAATAAAATAGCTCTATTTCCTTAAGGTATTGAAATTTTAGAATTTAAATTCGCTAAAAACCAATCTCAATGTCTTAAAATGAAAGCGTCATATATTATAAAAGCGTTGCTAACGATCAACGCTTTTTTTATTTTGTATATTTTTGCATTTAATCTCCCAACAGTATATTTGATTACAAATTTAAGCGTATTGAAAATTAGTACATGATAGATAGTAATACCATTTTTAATATTAAAAATAAGTCTGAATTTGAAGACACTGCTTTACAAGTTTTCGACTACCAATTTAGGAACAATCGTGTTTATAGATCGTTTTGTGACTTAATTTACAAACACCCCAGTGATATTAAGGTTTTAGAAGACATCCCTTTTTTACCCATACAGTTTTTCAAATCGCATCGCATCGTAAGTTCCACAGACCCCATTATTACTACCTTTACAAGTTCTGGAACCACGGGATCTGTATCCAGTAAACACCATGTTACCAACTTAAGAATTTACGAGCAAAGTTTTACTCAAGGTTTTACACAATTTTATGGACATATTGAAGACTATGTTATTTTAGCATTACTACCCTCCTATTTAGAACGCGAAGGTTCGTCTTTAATTTACATGGTTAATTCCATGATTTCTAAGTCTAAACACCCCGAAAGCGGTTTTTATCTCAATAATGTATCTGAATTAAAAGACACGCTAATCAAACTTGATACCCAAAAACGCAAGGTCTTATTAATTGGTGTCTCTTTTGCCTTATTAGACTTGATTGAAACGTATCAGTTTAAACTTAACAACACCATTATAATGGAAACAGGTGGTATGAAAGGTAGACGAAAGGAATTAATTCGAGCAGATCTACATAAAAAATTAAAAGCGGGTTTTGGTGTTAAAACCATACATAGTGAATATGGTATGACCGAACTTTTAAGTCAGGCATACTCCAAAGGAGACGGTATTTTTAGCTGCCCTAATTGGATGCGGGTTTTAATACGAGATCCCGAAGATGCTTTCACCATTCTGCCTCAAGGAAAAACAGGAGGTCTCAACATTATTGATTTGGCCAATATTAATTCCTGTGCCTTTATTGCTACACAAGATTTAGGCAAAACGCACGATAACGGGAGTTTTGAAGTTATTGGGCGGTTTGATAGCTCGGATATTAGAGGATGTAATTTAATGGTTTTATAACTTCTTTGTAATCTTTTACAATTGATTACGACTAAAACAGGTACTAAGTAAATAATTGATTAGTTTAGTTTTTAGTTGATTGATTAAAAAAGCCTGAGTTTACGCTCAGGCTTTTATACATTTAAGATATTCGTAAAACGAAATAATTCTTTTTACCCCGTTGCAATAAAACAAACTTCTTGTTAATTAAATCTTGTGCCGTAATCTTATACCCTTCTTGTACCTTTTCTTGGTTAACCGAAATGGAATTTTCTTTAAGAGCACGACGAGCCTCACCGTTCGATTTTAAAAAGCCTCCTTTCTCTGCTAGAGCTGCAATTATATCTAAACCTTCCTCTATGTCGGATGCCTTAATTTCTGTTTGTGGTACCCCATCGAAAACATCTAAAAAAGTCTGTTCGTTTAATCCTTTTAAATCATCACTAGTAGATTTACCAAACAAGATTGCACTGGCAGTAATGGCATTGTCTAAGTCTTCCTTACTATGTACCATGGTGGTAATTTCTTCAGCCAAACGTTTCTGTAAAATTCGTAAGTGTGGTGTTTCTTTATGCGCTTCAATTAAAGCTTCAATCTCTTCTCGTGATAAAAACGTGAAAATTTTTATATATTTTTCAGCATCTATATCACTTGTATTTAACCAGTATTGGTAAAATTTATATGGCGAGGTTCTTTCTGGGTCTAACCAAATGTTTCCCCCTTCAGATTTTCCAAATTTAGTCCCATCGGCTTTAGTTATTAAAGGCCATGTTATACCGTAGCCCTTTCCAGAATCTACGCGTCTAATCAACTCGGCACCTGTGGTGATGTTTCCCCATTGGTCGCTACCACCCATTTGAAGGGTACATTGTTTTTCTCTATATAAATGTAAAAAATCGTAGCCTTGAACTAACTGATACGTAAACTCTGTAAAACTCATTCCTACAGACGACTCTGATGATAAACGTTTTTTTACCGAATCTTTAGACATCATATAGTTTACCGTAATGTGTTTACCAACGTCGCGAATAAATTCTAAGAAGGTAAAAGACTTCATCCAGTCGTAATTATTAACCATAATAGCAGCGTTTTCAGCATCGCTATCGAAATCTAAAAACCGTGATAATTGCGCTTTAATTCCGTTTTGGTTATGTATAAGCGTTTCTTCATTAAGTAAATTACGCTCATCAGATTTTCCAGAGGGATCTCCAATCATACCAGTAGCACCGCCAACAAGGGCGACAGGCTTATGTCCCGATAATTGTAAATGCTTGAGTCCCATAACACCAACTAAATGGCCAATGTGCAAAGAATCTGCAGTAGGATCAATACCCACGTAAGCCAAACGCATCGCCTCTAACAAATGCTCTTCTGTACCTGGCATACAATCTTGTATCATGCCCCTCCAAGTTAATTCTTCAACAAAATTCTTTATCATTTTTGAATAATTTTATAAAATCATGCAAAGATAAAAATACGAGCATAATTATGCTTGTAATATGAATAATTCTTTGTTTACCGCGCTAAACTAAATCATTTCACTTAGTTCAAGACATCATACCAATGCATATAAAAAATACTAGTAACGGTTAAAACCTAAAGATATCAAATATTACACCTCAAGTTTAACTTTTAAATTTGAAATATTCACTACTTTAGTTGCATGATTTTAGTTACTGGAGGCACAGGTTTAGTTGGTGCACATTTACTTTATAAACTGGTTAAAAACAACGAAAAAGTTCGAGCAATATATAGAAACGAACACAAGCTTAAACACGTAAAACAAGTGTTTTCGACTTACTCGGACGATGATGATGCTCTTTTTAACCATATAGATTGGATAGAAGCCAATATTTTAGATATTAGCCAACTTAATGATGCTTTTACGAACGTTACTCAGGTATACCACTGTGCAGCTTTTATATCTTTTGACCCTAACAAACACAAAGCTTTATGTAAAATTAATATTGAGGGCACCGCGAATATTGTTAATTTTTGCATTTCTAACAACATAGAAAAATTATGTTATGTTAGCTCGATTGCTACGACAGGAAAACCCATTAATAATGAGGTTATTACCGAAGAAACGCACTGGAATCCTGAAGATGATAATAGCTTCTATGCCATAACTAAATATGGAGCCGAAATGGAGGTTTGGCGTGCCTCAGAAGAAGGTGTAAACGTTGTTATTGTAAATCCTGGCGTTATTTTAGGCGCAGGTGTTTGGAGTTCTGCTAGTACTCAGTTGTTTAAAAAAGCACATAAAGGCTTAACCTATTACACCACAGGAACTATTGGTTTAATAGATGTTAAAGATGTGGTATCCATTATGATTGACCTTCAAAAAAGTGACATCATAAACAAACGTTTTATATTAGTTGCTGAAAACTGGAGCTATCAAAAGTTTTTGCAAACCATGACCAAGGCTTTAAACGCCAATCCTCCAAAAAAATTAGCTAAACCTTGGCTCCTACAGCTGGCATGGAGATTAGATTGGCTATTACATAAATTAACCGGTAAAGAAAGACAACTAACCAAACAAATGGCCACATCGTTAACTACTAAGACCATATATAGTAATCAGGAAATTAAAAATGCCCTTAAAGTTGAGTTTACACCTATAAATAAAACCATTTCATCTATTGCAAATCGATATCTCGAACAGGTTTAATTAACTTTGCTTTTGTTTTAGGTTTAAGTTTAAGTTGTAATACAGAATCTTTCTTTTTCAAAAGAGCCAAAGTGTCTTTTATTTTTGTTAATCGTAAGGAATCCTTTGTACTCGAAAGATTTAACGCTTCCTTTTCAGTTAAGGATTTAAGACTTTCTCGTAATTGTAAAATATGTTTGGAGTTATTTTTGACGACTAAACTTAAAGAGTCCCTTAAAGCTTTATCTTCAGCTTCTTGAGCGACTAACACATCGAACTGCTTTTTTAACCGCTCTAAGCTATCTTGAGCTTTTTCGTAAATAGCTTTGTAATCGTCTATAAAATAAGCGTAGTAATTATTGCTTAAAGCAAATTGTAAGCTATCCACCCCATGTTTGTTGTACACATAGTTTTCTGCCTCGAGGTTGTTTTTTTCAAGAATGGTTTTGTTGGACCCCGTTGCCGAAGAAAGCAAGCGTATATCGAGAATAATATCAACCATTTTATCCTTAGAAATTAAATTCTCGGGCTTAGCGGGTTTGTCGTAATTAAAACACGAAAAAAAACTTGTTAAAATAACAAAATTCGCAAATAATCGTTTTAAAATCATCTATTAAAAGTTAATCGTTTTGCAGCAGTCAAGTCGTAAAATTTAAAGTTTTTATAGGCTAAACTACCGTTAACAAAAGTGTGCGTTACGCGTGATCTAAATGTTGTACCATCAAAAGGCGACCACTCACATTTGTAAAGAATATTATCTTTTTTTACCGTCCATGGATTATTTAAATCGACAAAAACCAAATCGGCAAAATATCCTTCTTTTATAAATCCGCGCTTTTCAATCTGAAACAAAATAGCGGGATTATGACACATTTTCTCTACAATTTTCTCTATTGAAATTTTACCTTTATGATGCATTTCAAGCATAGCGGTTAACGCGTGTTGTACTAGGGGTCCGCCAGATGGTGCTTTGGTATAAACGTTATTTTTTTCTTCTAAAGTGTGTGGTGCATGATCTGTAGCAATAACGTCAATTCTATCGTCTAACAAGGCTTCCCACAACTTATCGTTATCTGTTTGTGTTTTTACAGCAGGATTCCATTTTATTAACGAACCTTTTGTATCGTAATCTTTATCGGTAAACCATAAATGATGCACGCAAACTTCGGCGGTAATTTTCTTGTCTTTTAAAGGAATTTTATTGCTAAACAAGTTGGTTTCTTTTCCTGTCGACAAATGAAATACATGTAATCTAGCACCTGTTTTTTTTGCCAATTCGATAGCCTTGGATGATGATAAATAACAGGCCTCTGCACTTCTAATTTCGGGGTGATATTGCATAGGAATGTCCTCGCCATAGGTATCTAAAAAAGTTTCGAAATTAGCTTTAATCGTATCTTCATCTTCGCAATGCACGGCAATTAGCAAATCTGTTTTAGAAAATATTTTCTCTAAAACCTCTGGATTATCAACCAACATATTACCGGTTGAAGAGCCTAAAAAAAGCTTTAAAGCCGCTACTTTTTTAGGATCAACTTTTAAAATTTCTTCTAAATTATCGTTCGTACCACCAAACATAAATGAATAATTGGCTGCCGATGTTTTTGAAGCTATAGTAAACTTTTCTTCTAATTTTTCTATCGTTGTGGTTTGCGGGTTTGTGTTTGGCATTTCAATAAAGGAGGTAATACCACCAGCAATAGCGGCTCTAGACTCGGTTTCTATAGTGGCTTTGTGTGTTAATCCCGGTTCTCTAAAATGAACCTGATCGTCTATAACCCCTGGAAGTACAAACTGACCTTCGGCATCAATGAGTTGAACATCGGAGGTTTTTGCGCTTATAGAGGTGTTTATTTCCTTAATATACTGCCCTTCAATTAATATATCGCCATTAAAAATCTCGCCTTCATTTACAATCTGAGCATTTTTAATAAGTACCGTTTTTAGTGTCATTTTATACTTTTATTTGTTAAATAAACTTTTTAGTTTCATCGAAATTACCCCAAAAATTGCTTCAGAAATTATACCAGAACTCAACTTAGATTCTCCTAGTTTCCGATCGGTAAATATAACAGGAATTTCAACTATTTTAAATTTCTTTAAATAGGCTTTAAATTTCATTTCAATCTGGAAGGCATACCCAATAAACTTAACAGCGTCTAAATCTATCGTTTCTAAAACTATACGTTTATAGCATACAAAACCAGCCGTGGTGTCGTGAATTTTCATTCTTGTTATAAATTTAACATATTTTGAAGCAAAATAAGACATAAGTAGCCTTTTCATGTCCCAATTAACCACATTTACCGAATTATTAATATATCGCGATCCAATTGCTAAATCTGCACCTCCGTCTTTACATGTTGAATATAAGCGTATTAAATCTTTGGGGTCGTGGGAAAAATCGGCATCCATTTCAAAAATATATTGATACGATCGCTTTAAGCACCACTTGAAACCGTGAATATACGCAGTACCTAGCCCCGATTTTTCCTTTCTCACTTCTAAAAATAGTCTATCGGGAAACTCGATTTGAAGCGCTTTAACTTTTAAGGCTGTTAAATCTGGAGAATTATCGTCTACAATAAGCACATGAATGTGGTTAGACTGAGAAAAAACAGCTCTTATAATAGCTTCTATATTTTCAATTTCGTTGTAAGTAGGAATTATAACAACCGTATCTCGCATTTAATAATAAATTACAATTATGAATTTTAGCAAATGTACATTATTTAAAAGATTGTTGTTTTTTAATATTACACATTATTTATGGCCATAGTGTGAAATTTTATAATAATTTTACAGCATGTTTCGCGATATTGTTTTTAATGACATATTTACTATCCTTTTAATAACAGGGCTTGTTATAATTGCTACGGCTAAACTCGTGGCTCCGCAGCGTTTTAGCGATTTTAGTTATATTCTAAGCAACTTTAAATACCTTAAAATATATTCTAAACACCAAAAATTTCTCGATAAGTTTGATGCTTTACTTTTTGGCAACTTCATTATTTCCTTATCCATTTTTAGTTATTTAGTTTATCAAAATATTACAAATACTAAAATCATTTCAATTAATGTGCTTTTTAAATTGGCCTTTGGTATTGGCTCCTTTTTTTTAATAAAAGTGCTTATCGAACGTTTATTGGGTAGCCTATTTGAAATTGACAAATTAATAGGTCATTACATCTTTCAAAAAATAAGCTACAGAAACTTTATAGGGGTTATATTACTACCTATTAACGCTTTATTAATTTTTACCATTACACCAACTCTGGTTATTTTTAACATAATAATTACACTTCTACTAATTATTAATATTTTGGGTGTAATAACCTCATTTAAAACACATCAAAACGTAATAAAAGCTAACTTATTTTATATTATTGTGTATCTTTGCGCACTCGAAATAGCGCCATACATTATTTTGTACAACGTACTAATTTCGTAAAGCAATAAAACAAACTAATTGTGTATATGAAAGTTAAAACAATTTTAGTCTCACAGCCTGAACCTAAGATAGAAAACTCCCCATATTTTGATTTGGTGGAGAAGTTAAAGGTGAAAATCGATTTCAGACCCTTCATACATGTTGAAGGTGTTTCTGCAAAAGATATCAGACAGCAAAAAATAGATTTAAATGACTATACTGCTATCATATTAACCAGCAGAAACGCAGTAGATCATTTTTTTAGAATTGCTGAAGAAATGCGTTTTAAAGTGCCAGATACTATGAAGTATTTCTGCCAGTCTGAAGCAGTGGCTTACTACCTCCAAAAGTATGTGGTTTACAGAAAGCGTAAAATTTATGTTGGTAAACGGACTTTTTCTGAACTTTCACCTTTAATTAAAAAATATAAAGATGAAAAGTTTTTATTGCCAAACACCGATAAGATTAAACCAGAAGTACCTAGTACATTAGATGCCCTAGGTGTAAACTGGAAACAAGCAACCTTCTTTAAAACGGTTGTAAGCGATCTTTCAGATTTAGAAAATGTAACCTACGATGTGCTGGTCTTTTTTAGCCCTTCAGGTATTGAATCTTTGTTTAAAAACTTTCCGAATTTTAAACAAAATGATACCCGAATAGCTGTATTTGGAGACACCACCATTAAAGCGGTTGAAGAAAAGGGGTTACGAGTAGATATTGCTGCCCCAACTCCCGAAACACCGTCAATGACTATGGCTTTACAAAAATATATTGATAAGGCGAATAAAGGAAAATAAATTCCTATTAAGTAACAAAAAAAGCGGGTGGTTTTTAAAAACCACCCGCTTTTTTGTTATCACTTAAATTATTATTTTTTTAGAAAGAGTACCGCTGCGGACCGCCACGTCTTATCTCCTCACTAGCATCCGATTCGAATTTTTTAAAGTTTTCACGAAAAGCATTAGTTAATTTAAATGCTGTTTTATAATACGCTTCGTCGTTATTCCAAGTGGCTCGGGGACTTAATACTTTTGTTGGAACACCAGGGCAAGATCTTGGTTGCGCTACTCCAAAAACAGAGTGAATATGGTAATCTTCATAATTATACAACCCTAAATCTCCATTTAATACCGCATTAATCATGGCACGAGTGTATTTAAGCTTCATTCGGGTACCCACACCGTAAGGACCACCGGTCCAACCTGTATTAACCAACCAAACATTCACCCCGGTTTTTTTCATTTTTTCGCTGAGCATTTGGGCATATTTAGCAGGATGTAAAGGCATAAAAGGTTCGCCAAAGCAAGCAGAAAAAGAAGGCTGAGGCTCAACAACGCCAGCTTCTGTACCAGCAACTTTAGCCGTATAACCCGAGATAAAGTGATACGCTGCTTGGCTTGGGGTTAATTTAGAAATTGGGGGTAAAACTCCAAAAGCGTCGGCGGTTAAAAAGAAGATATTCTTTGGATTTCCACCAATAGAAGGTGTTTTTATATTGTCTATATGGTAAATCGGGTAGCTTACCCTTGTATTCTGAGTGATAGAGCTATCTTTAAAATCTACTACTCCTTTGTTATCTAAAATAACATTTTCAAGAATGGCGCCTTTTTTAATGGCATCATATATTTCAGGTTCTTGTTCGCGCGATAAATTAATAACTTTGGCATAACAACCACCTTCGAAGTTAAATACCGTATTTTCGCTAGTCCATCCATGTTCATCATCTCCAATTAAGCTGCGGTTTGGATCTGTCGATAAAGTCGTTTTTCCAGTTC
Organism: Oceanihabitans sp. IOP_32; assembly: GCF_009498295.1. Lineage (NCBI taxonomy): Bacteria > Pseudomonadati > Bacteroidota > Flavobacteriia > Flavobacteriales > Flavobacteriaceae > Oceanihabitans > Oceanihabitans sp. IOP_32. Next base: position 934,287 of record NZ_CP040813.1, read on the forward strand.
CAGATAACCCGAAGAAAATTGCAGTATCACCCTCTTTTCCCACATTGGCACTACAGTGCATTGGCAAGGTGTTTTTAAACACTGGTAATATAAAATTTAAAGCAGAAAATATACCCTTCTTAATTTCGCCAGTATAGCCAGTTCCTCCTATTAATGCTATTTTTTTTGTGAAATTTAAAATCGCAAAATTGTGCTGTCGAGTGCCGTCTACTTCGGGATCTGCCATAAAACCAGGCGCATTAACTACAGTCCATTCGGGATTAAAATCTTTTAATTCGTCTTCGGTTGGACGTAAAAACATGTTGTAAGCAAATTGATTACTCCAAGCATATTCGTTTATAAGTCGAATGTTTAATTTATAATTGGGATCGGCACAGGCATAACTATCTCTAACAAACACCTCTTTATTAGATAAATAATTTACAACTTTAGTGTATAAAGCATCAAATTTATCGGTTTCAAAAGGAATATTAATGTCGCCCCACCAAACGCGATCTTTAGTTACAGCATCTTTTACAATAAATCGATCTTTAGGGGAGCGTCCCGTAAACTCTCCAGTATTAACTGCGAGAGCACCAGAAGATGCTTCAACCCCCTGCCCTTTTTCTATGGCAATATCGTGTAGCTGCTCTGGTGAGAGTTGATAATTGACTTTGGCATTTTTAATTCCGTAGGCGTCTAACGAAATCGTTTTCGTAACTTGATTGTTATTTACCATTGTTATTATAAAATTATTTTATCATACAAAAATAAACATTATTTTAAGCCTTCAAATTATTTGACAATCATTTTGATTTTATTTTTAAAAACCCCCTCAACAATAAGATCCAGGCTGTAATTAAAAACAGTCCTCCAAAAGGGGTTATTAGTGCTATATTTTTAAAATTAAACGCGGTTAATTGGTTTGTTGCTAAACCGTAGATGGATCCAGAAAAGAAAAACACGCCTATTAGAACCAAATAAAAAATAAGTTGTTTAGCTTTTGTACTCAAGGCAGATGTTGCCCCCAGAAACAACAGTAATAAGGCATGGTACATTTGGTAACGTACGCCAGTTTCAAAAGTTTGCAACGATTCTTGAGAAATTAATTTCTCTAGGCCGTGAGCACCAAAGGCTCCCAAAATCACGCTGGTTAAACCAAAACAAGTTCCAGTAAGAAAAATTATTTTATCTATTTTAAATATATTATTCATAAAAAATCTCTTTTATTTTTATTAAATTCGTAATCCTTTTAGCGTTAAAATTCAAAATCTAAAAACACAAAATTAATTAACAAATTCCACTATGCGAAAAATTTTAGTTATTGGTTCTGGTAAATCCACATCTTACCTTATAAAATACTTGTTAAATAAGTCTGAATCTGAGAACCTTCACCTTACCATTGGCGATATTGATATAGAACCAGCTAAAAAATTAATTAATAATCATAGCAATGCCACAGCCATAAAACTGGATGTTTTTAATGAAGCTTCTCGAATTAAAGCTATAAAAAACGCAGATATTGTTGTCTCGATGTTACCCGCCCGTTTTCATATTGAAGTTGCTAAAGACTGCATCAACTACAAGAAAAATATGGTAACTGCATCTTACGTTAGCCCCGAAATGCAAGCTTTAAATCAAGATGCTAAAGCTCATGGCCTTATTTTAATGAATGAAATTGGAGTAGATCCTGGTATAGATCACATGAGTGCTATGCACGTTTTAGATCGTATTAGAGATAAAGGCGGTAAAATTATTTTGTTTGAATCGTTTACGGGTGGCTTAGTTGCTCCAGAAAGTGATAATAACCTGTGGAACTATAAATTTACATGGAACCCTAGAAACGTAGTTATTGCAGGACAAGGTAGTGCTGCAAAATTTTTACAAGAAGGCACTTATAAATACATTCCATACAACCGATTGTTTAGACGCACAGAATTTTTAGATATCGACGGTTTTGGTCGCTTTGAAGCTTATGCCAATCGGGACTCCTTAAAATACCAAAGTGTTTATGGTTTAGACCATACTAAATCGCTTTACCGAGGCACCATACGCCGTGTGGGGTTTAGCCGTGCTTGGAATATTTTTGTTGCCTTAGGAATGACCGACGATAGCTATACTATCGACGATAGTGAAAATATGAGTTATCGCGATTTTGTAAATGCCTTTTTACCGTACAGCCCAACAGATTCTGTTGAATTAAAATTAAGACACGCCCTAAAAATAGATCAAGACGATATTATTTGGGATAAATTAGTTGAGCTTGATATTTTTAACGACAGCAAGCAAGTAGGTCTTAAAAAAGCAACACCTGCACAAATTCTTCAAAAAATATTAATGGACAGTTGGACCTTAGAACCTCAGGATAAAGATATGATTGTAATGTATCATAAATTTGGTTACGAACTAGATGGCAAAAAACATCAAATAGACGCCACCATGGTAACCCTTGGCGAAGACCAAACTTATACGGCCATGGCAAAAACTGTGGGCTTACCAGTCGCCATGGCAACACTTGCAATACTTAATAATAAGATTACAACACCTGGTGTACAAATACCAATTAATAAAGAGGTTTACGAGCCAATTTTAAAAGAACTGGAAGCTTATGGTATTGTTTTTAAAGAAAAACAAGTGCCCTATTTAGGATATAACCCAGAAACACTTTAAGCGTTATATATAGAATTCAAAACCAACACGTTAGAATTCGAATTTAAGCTGAACACTGACACTTTTGCGTGCTATTTTTTTTGTCGTTTCGGTATTTAAATTAGAAAGAGAAATACCTAAAAGCCTAACAGAATTTTTTAATTTTTCTTGATACAGCAAATCTTTAGCCGTTTCTAAAATAATACTAGTATCACTGATATAATACGGTAAGGTCTTACTTCGAGTTTGTATTGTAAAATCGCTATACTTTATTTTTAAGGTTATTGTTTTTCCGGCGACTTTGCTTTTGGTTAAACGTCGCGAAACCTCATCTGCGATATGCTTTAATTTTTCGAGCATAAAAATCTCAGACGACAGATTTTCACTAAAAGTACGCTCGGCAGCAAGGCTCTTTCGAATTCTATTAGGTTTTACTGGACTGTGCTGAATACCCCTAACAATATTGTAGTAATATTGACCAGATTTACCAAAATTTTCTACCAAATACTCTAAAGATTTTTGTTTTAAATCCAATCCCGTAAAAATACCATTTTGATACATTTTTTCGGCGGTCACTTTACCAACACCATAAAACTTTCGTATCTCTAAACTTTCCAAAAACGCTATGACTTCTTCTGGATTTACAGTTTTTTGTCCGTTGGGCTTATTAAAATCACTAGCTACTTTTGCGATAAACTTATTAATAGAAATTCCAGCCGATGCCGTTAAACCAATCTCATTAAGAATACGTGCTCTAATCTCGCTTGCTAATAAAGAAGCACTTGGATTTCCTTTTTTATTTTCGGTAACATCTAAATACGCTTCGTCTAGCGACAGTGGCTCAACTAAATTAGTATACTCATAAAAAATTGATTTTATTTGTTTTGAAATTTCAGCATAGCGCTCAAATCGAGGCGGCACAAATATTAATTCTGGACATAATTTTGCTGCTAAATGACCTGCCATGGCACTTTTTACTCCAAAAACTCTAGCCTCGTAACTTGCAGCGCTAACCACCCCACGTTTACCACCACCGCCCACAGCTAAAGGCTTACCTTTTAAATCTGGATTATCCAACTGTTCTACCGAAGCGTAAAACGCGTCCATATCCACATGAATTATTTTCCGAATTGGTAAATCGTCTATCATAGCGTAAATTTAGCCATTTAATACCTTTTAATTATATTTACTGCTAAACAATCAAATTTTGACTCGGCTCTTAATGATAGAGATAGAACGTAAATTTTTAGTAAACTCAGACAAATTTAAAGAAGAAGCTTTTAAAGACACCCGTATTGTACAAGGGTTTTTAAATCGAGATCCCCAACGTACTGTGCGAGTGCGATTACATGGCGATACAGGTGTTTTAACCGTAAAAGGAGCTTCTTCAAACCGTGGTTTATCGCGTTTTGAATGGGAAAAACAAATTGAAAAACACGAAGCAGAAGCACTCTTAAACTATTGCGAAACTGGTATTATTGATAAAACACGATATGAGGTTAAAGTTAACGACCATATATTTGAAGTCGATGTGTTTAATGGCGACAATGTAGGTTTAATTATTGCTGAAATTGAATTAGAACATGAAAACGAGGCTTTCGAAAAGCCGAAATGGTTGGGTCAAGAAGTCACTGGACAAATAAAATACTACAATTCTCAACTAAGTAAATGCCCTTTCAACACTTGGGGTCTTAACACTAATAAATAAATCATGAAAAAAACACTATTCATCAGCTTCACTCTACTCCTGTTTATAGCCTGCAAAGAAGACCAAAAACGCCCCGTTAAAGAAGCTGAAGAAACTGTTACAGAAAGCACAAAAGACTCGCTGGCTGAAATCGATATTACAGATAAAGAACCCCCTAAAAAATCTATACAGCAGATAAAAGAAGCACTGCACGCCAAGGGCTTTAAAACCATGGAATATGTTGACGATCAATCAAAAGATACCGTTTTAATGCAACAATATTTTATGGTATTTATAAAGAACGGGGCTATTCGCGTACAAAACGAAGAGGAAGATGCCGCATTACAAGAAGCACATGTAAATCATTTAAAAAAAATGTATGCCATGGGTTTTGCCGATATTATAGGCCCCCTAGTAAACGATGGGGAAATACGTAGTATTACTATTTATAATGTACCAACGTTAAAAATTGCTGATAGCTTAGCAAAATCAGATCTTATGGTAAAAATAGGACAATTAGAAGTTGAAATACACCCTTGGTGGGCCATAAAAGGTGCCACTTTACGCTAATGTTAAAAATTAAAAGAACACCATACCGATTTGCAAACATACTAGGTGTTCTTACCTTGCTCATTATTCATTTTGTAGTTAAAGAGTATAATTTCTTAAGTGCATTACTCTATTATATGTTTCCGTTGCCTGTTCTTATAGCAATCATACTCTTTTTAAGTTTTTTTCTAGATAAAACATTTAAGAAAATTTATTTTTTAATAGCTGCAATACTTTTATTTATTTGGCTAGGAAGAAGTTTTAAAATTAACTTGTCTGAAACTATAAAGCCCAACGATTTGGAAGTCGTTTTTTGGAACGCCTCCAGAAAACGAGGGTTTTTAGATGCTTTTGAGCAAAACAAAGGTGTACCAGATGTTTTAGTAATCGCTGAAGGTTTAAAAAATAACCTTGAAGCTCTTAAGCGCGATTACCCTGATTATCATTTTTATGTCTTTAAAAAAGAAATTGCCATATTCTCAAAAACACCCATATCAGGTATAGAAAAAATAATAGGCTCTTATGGTACAACTATTATAAAATTTGAAGTGAACACCATTAATTTCTTTGCTGTCGATGTATCTGGAAGTATCGATGTACCCAGAAAATGGAGTTTAGATTTTATAAATACACATTTAGAAAACAAAAAAAACAAAATAATTTTAGGTGATTTTAACACTCCAGTTGAATCTAAATTTTTTAAAGACATTAAAACGCATTTTAATCATGCATTTAACCAAAAAGGGAACGGTTTTAGAGAAACTTGGTGTTGGAATATTCCCTTGCTTTCTCTCGATCATATATGGGTATCAAAAGACCTGAAAATTGTTAAAACACAAAAATTAGGGACGTTTAAATCCGATCACAGTATGCTTAGAACATATATTAGAAAATAAACTATTCCATAATTTCAACCCAGCGTTTTACTTCGTTCCCAAAGGTATCAACCACCGTAATTATATGTTTTCCAGCCGTTGGTTTTACAGCAAACTCATGGATATCTGTTGTGCTACCCAAATATTTTGAATTTAAATACCAAAAAAGAGTAACCTCGGGTTTTGAATGCGCTATTTTTAAAACCAAATCGTTGGTATGGCCATCAAAGTCTTTAGGTAAAAAGATGCTATTATCTGCTTTAGGATAAATAAATTGCATGCTAATGGCATTATTTCCCAAACAATCGTTTCTAAACTTAGGTAACGGTTTATAAAACGGATTTTTGGTCTTGTAATAATATGCCATTAATGGTGGTAAAACAAACCAAGGTTTCGGCTTTATATTATCTACAGTTTCACAAGAAGTATTCACTTGGTATTGCTCTGTTTTATCTAAATGAATTAAAACGTGATACGGACAAGGTTTGGTTTTTAGTCCACTTATTTGAATAAATTCACTTGTTGTATGTTCACAATTTTGAGAAGCTCTATAGCCACTTGCTTTACAAATATCTACCGCTTGCATTTCATCAAAAGGTTTAGAAAACCATTTACTATTTGGTAATACACTAAACACATCAAATAAAATCGGCGCCGCAGTTTCTACACCAACTAAACCCGGCCGACCTTCACCATCGGCATTACCCACCCAAACACCAACCACGTATTTTTTGGTGGTTCCAATGGCCCAAGCATCACGAAAACCAAAACTAGTGCCTGTTTTCCATGCGATTTGTTTGGAGCCATCAAAAAACTCCCAGCTATCGTCGCTTTCTGGTCTGTTAACTTCTTTTAAACTGTTATACGTTAAATATATTGAAGCCGCATCGAATAAGATTTTATCGCTTATTTTCTGGCCAAAATCTATCGCTTCAGAAGCTATAAAAGTTGGTTCGCAAAATTCATTTGAAAAATATTCACTAGAAGTTTCAGAAAAATGATTTAAAGTGGACGATAAAGCCGCATAACTTTTACACAAATCCCACAAACTACTTTCTGCTCCACCAAGAATTAAGGACAAACCATAATGATTGGCATTGTATTTTAAATCCTTTAACTTTAATACTTTTAAATAATGATGAAATCGATCTAAACCAAATTCCTGTAACATTCTAACCGAAGGCACATTTAATGATCGTGATAATGCCCGACTTGCTGGTACTACCCCATCGTAACTTTTATTATAGTTTTCGGGGTTATAACTTCCAAATTGAGTAGGTACATCGGCCACCAAAGTATGGGGTAAAATATCGCCAGCATCAAGCATCGCCGCGTATAAAAAAGGTTTTAAAACACTACCTGTGCTTCTGGGTTTATCAATAATATCAACATCTTTTTGATGAGTCCTAGAGGTTGGTGTGTTTCCTACATAGGCCAAAACTTGTCTGGTATCTACATCTAAAACTAAAACTGCCGCATTGTAAATTTCATTCTGACTTAGTTTGTTATAATGATTTCGAACCATACCGTTAACCTGCTTTTGAAGCTTAGTATTAATTGTTGTTTGTACACGTTTTCCAGAGTGCGATACTACTACTTTTTGTAACAAATGAGGTGCTGTTTGCGGCAAGGCATAGGGCTTTTGAGGTAACGCCTCGAGAATAGATAAGTTGTAAGTTAAAGAATCAATAACGCTATTTTTTAATAGTTTTTTTAGTAATCGATTCCGTTTTTGAAGCAAACGCTCCTGATTTTTTCCAGGATAAATTAAACTCGGTGCATTAGGTAAAACCGCTAGAGTGGCGCTTTCTGCCCAAGACAAATATTTGGGGTCGCTATTAAAATAACGCCAAGATGCAGCGTTTAAACCTACCACATTGCCACCAAATGGCGCATGACTAGCATAAAGCGATAATATTTTATCTTTAGAGTATCGAAATTCTAGCCTTGTAGCTAAAATAAGTTCTTTTAATTTTTCGAAATAAGTACGTGATTTACCTTTTCTAGAAAGTCGGATAACCTGCTGTGTTAAGGTACTACCGCCACGTGTAACTTGTCCGCTTTTTAAATTATCTCTAAAGGCTTTAAATATAGAAATAGGATTAAAGCCAGGGTGATTATAAAAATATTCGTCCTCAAATTGAATGATGCACGTTTTAAACTTTTCTGGAATCGAATCGGTTTCAGGAAATCGCCATTGTCCATCATCTGCAATTTGCGCTCCTAACAATTCATTATTAGAACAAGTAATAACGGTCGATGTGGCGTCTTTAAAAAGCTTATTTGGTAAACAAAAATAATAACTAAGTAAAACCAAGATAAGAACTACCAATTTAATTATATGCCGTTTTATGTAATCTGTAAATCTTATCACCTAAAAAAAATAATAATCGTTGTATCCTACAAATTTAAACTGTTAGTGATATTTAAAGCTATAAGATCGTTTAATTTTACAAAATGCGATAGACTCCAGAATTTATTCATCAATCAAAATAAATAATACCAAAACACGCATAGAAAAAAACCAATATTCCGCTAAAATTAATATGCTAGGTTTTAAAACACATAAAAAGTAGATCATATGCTTTTATTTAATAGTTTTGAAGCGATTTTTTAAATATAGATAAAGTCAAACTAATCGAAATAAAATATTATGAAAAAATTCACGACACTATCAATGCTTTTTCTGGCAACGGTATTGTTTGCCCAAGAAGAACCTAAAAGTAAAAAACTAGTGCTTAGTGGTACTGTAGATGTTTATTACCAAACTAATTTAACAAGCACCGATAAGGCTAATGACCTTTTTAATGGTGGAGAAGGTGGAGTTCAATCGTTTGGTACATCGTTTGCTAACCAAACAGGATTTGCATTAGGGATGGCAAATCTAATAGCATCTTACGACGGTGAAAAAACTGGTGCTGTGGCAGATTTAGCTTTTGGAACAAGAGGTTTGCAAGCCGTTGGTGGAGATACCGATGTTTTTATTAACCAAATATATGCGTATTGGCACATCTCGCAAAAAACAACCTTAACTTTGGGTAGGTTTAATACATATTTAGGTTACGAAGTTATTTCGCCTTCTGGAAATTTTAACTATAGTACCTCTTATTTATTTTCTAGTGGTCCTTTTTCTCATGTGGGCTTAAAAGCTGATTTTAGTTTGGCTAACGATTTTAATCTAATGCTAGCCATAATGAATCCCACCGATGTTAATAACGATTTAGTAGGTGGTTATGCCTTAGGAGCACAATTGGGATATGCAGGGCATTTCTTAAATTTCTATTATGATGATAAAGAAATTTTAGGGCTTGAATTGGACTACACCGGAAGTTTTACAGTAACAGACGATTTTTCGGTTGGCCTGAATGTGGGCTATGCCGATAACGAGGGTAACGGGTTTTATGGAGCTGCTATTTACCCGAAACTAGCCACTTCTGATAATTTCGCTATCGGATTACGAGGCGAATATTTTAATTGGAGAACCAAAGGTGCTGCTAATAACCCTGATGTGTTCTCGGTAACGCTAACGGGGAGCTATTCGGTTGAAAACTTAATTCTTAAACCAGAACTGCGCTTAGACAGTAATTCGGAAGCTATTTATTACGACCACGATTTAAAGCCAACAAAAGAACTTGCAGTGTTTACGGTAGCAGCAATTTATTCATTCTAAAAAAACAATCTTTTTTTAAGCACGTTATATTTATAATTTTTTCAATGGAAAAAAAAGCGTGGGAAGCTGTTTGTTTTTATTTATGAAGATGATTGAGGTTCTTATACCAAATTAGCCATGTCATGCCGCATATAATTTGTTTACTCACATTTTTCTATTTTATAAATAGGTGTTCATGATGTGCTTCGCAGTTCTTTTTCGCCCATATTTCGGTATAAAATAAAACCATAACTCAGGCTATGCTTTGATTTTAGCTCACGCCCATATTATAATAAAATAACGAGTTCGTGAATCTGCGATTTCTATCTCATCTGAACAAAAAATAATTCAAATTAATAATACGACATTTCAAAACTAAATTGGTATTATTAAGAGATTGCCACGTTGTGCCACTTCGCGATGACGGCTTATTGCGCTATTTACCAATCTCAATTGTTAAATACTAAACAAATAGAATAGGTCTTTACTACGCCATAAATAATATTAGGTGTTTATTGTATATTTGCATGATTTTATAGAATTATTAATCTAAAATAGATAGCACAACTTGGGAAGCAAAAATAAACTTAGGCGCTTTAAGGAAAACGAAACTTTTGCCAATGTATTTCAACCAACAAGAGAAGAATTAGTTGATTCGAACTTCGAATTAAAAGGCCATTGGAGGTCAACGGTTTTTAAAAACAATAACCCCTTAGTTTTAGAATTAGGTTGTGGTAAGGGCGAATACAGTATCGCTTTAGCTCAAAAATATCCAGATAAAAATTTTATTGGTATTGACATAAAAGGGGCGCGATTTTGGCGCGGTGCAAAAACGGCCATCGAAGAAAACATAAACAATGTCGCCTTTTTACGAACACAAATTGAACTTATAGACCATGCGTTTGCTGAAAATGAAGTAGACGAAATTTGGATTACATTTCCAGATCCGCAAATAAAATATAAGCGTACAAAACACCGCCTGACTAATATCCAGTTTTTAAAACGTTACAAACAAATTCTAAAACCAGAAGGCGTTGTCAACTTAAAAACTGACAGCGAATTTATGCATGGTTATACGCTTGGTTTACTGCACGGTGCAGGACATGAAGTACTTTATGCAAATCATAATGTATACAAACAAGAGGGTAGCCCAGAAGAGGTTACTAGCATCCAAACCTTTTACGAATCGCAATATTTAGAACAAAACAAACCAATTACGTATATTCGGTTTAAAATTAACAGTTAGTGACTATTACCTTTATCTTTTTTTTAGGTTTATTTATAGCTTTAGTGGGGGTTGTTCCGCCAGGGCTTTTAAATATAACAGCCGCTAAAATAAGTCTGAAAGAAGGACATACAAGAGGTATCGTGTTTTCTATAGGTGTTTGTCTTACTGTAATTGCTCAAACCTATATAGCTGCGCTTTTTGCGAGATATTTAAGTAATCATCCAGAAGTTATAAGCATCCTGCAACGCGTAGCCTTTGTTATTTTTGTTTTAATAACTGTTTATTTTTTATTTATAACAAAAAAGCAACCAAAAAAACAAAAAGTACCCAAAATTCGGAGTAAACGCAGTCGCTTTTTTCACGGTGTCTTTTTGTCGGCTATCAATGTCTTCCCCATACCCTACCAAGCCTACATGACCATTACTTTAGCCTCGTTTGGATGGTTAAAATTCGACCAAATAAGTATAATAACTTATGTTGCTGGGGCGGCAACAGGCACCTTTGTTATGCTATATGTGTACATATTCTTTTTCGATAAAATTAAAGAAAAGCCGTTTACCTCTCAACAAAACATGAATCTTATTATAGGTTGTATTACAGGAATTATTTCTATAATTACATTCGTTAATATTATTAGAGCATTGTGATGAAACCAGAAACTTTAAATTTCTTTGATAAAGTTTACCAAGTCGTACTATTAATTCCTTTCGGGAAAGTAACGAGTTATGGCGCTATTGCCAATTATTTAGGTTCCAGTAAGAGCGCTCGTATGGTAGGTTATGCCATGAATAATTCACACCAGAAAAACGTCCCTGCCCACCGTGTTGTAAATAGAAAAGGGTTGTTAACGGGCAAACATCATTTTGATGGCAGCAACCTTATGCAGCAAATTTTAGAAAGTGAAGGGATTGTCGTTGTAGATAACCAAATACAAAATTTTGAAAAAGTGTTTTGGGATCCTTCAAAAGCGCTGAAGCCCTTAAAAGAAAACCCCTAGACCCAAAGTTACATTTGAAAATTTCTGATTTCCAATTTTAAGATGCTCATAGCCTCCTATAAATTTGTATCGCTTGAGATGATAATTTAAAAGACCGCGAAATGTATTAACAGTTTCCTTATTGATGAATGCTTGATTAAAATTTGCCTCAACACTTAGCGGTTTGGCAAAAAATAATTCGGCACCCAGTCCGTAAGTAAAGCCTAAGTTATTCACTCGTCCGTCTACATAAGAAGCTCCCAATCCCCACCAAGCATCAAATTTTTCAGTACGAACGCGGTGGTATTTTGCCAATGCCATGTATACACCCAAATTATCATATCCAAAATTAGGGTTGTTTTCCCACAATTGCAGGTAATTTAACTGCGCACTCCAGCGTTTTAGAAACCGCATGTTTAGATTTAAATTCAACCCTTTTAATCGGCTATTTTCAGAAATATATCGACCCGAAAATACCGATCTAAAAATGGGTGTATTCTTATCAGAAGTATACGTGTAATGTCCTTTTTTAGATTGGTAATACGGCGCAGTAGTTAGAAAAGCGCGACTGGCTTTGTTGTCCATTTCAAAAGGGCTCTCAAAGGCAGCAGCATAAACAGTATAGGCAAATATTTGCACAAAAACATCGCCAACAAAATCGGTAAAAAACCCACCACTTTCCGAAGTCTTGTGAGTTTCAGATGCTGTATATTCTAATGTAGAACTAAGGCTACTTTTTTCTGGTAATATTAAACTTTCTTCAGCCTTTTTAATTTTACTTTGTCCCTCAACTGCCGTATTGAAAACAATTAAAATTAGACTAAAAACAAAGTAACGCATCATTTATTATCGATTTTAACATGACCAGTAGAACAGCATAAATCGTACCATTATACACTTTAAACCAATCAAATTAAAAATCTTATACGCCTGTTTTATTCTTTTAATATGTTGTTTCCGTTAAATTGAAAAAAATACAAACCATTTTTTAAAGTTCATTTTACAAAGACAACGTTAAACTTCAGGTTCAAGCCGGTATACTTTCAGCATTATTAATTATATTTGCGTTTTAGAATTAATCTAAATTAAATACTGTGAAATTAAGCAAGCAAGATATAAAAAAAGCACTCGAATCAATTACAGTGCCTGGAGAAGGCATGAATATGATTGAGAGCAATGCCGTAAAAAATATAATCACTTTTGGTGATGAAGTTATTGTAGACATCACCATTACAAACCCAAGTTTACAAGCCAAGAAACGCGTTGAAGTAGATATCTTAAAAGCTATCCACGAGTTGGTTTACGAAAAAGCTAAAATCACTGTAAACGTGAGTGTTGAAGCCCCCGTGAAACCAAAAGCAAATGTTATTAAAGGTAATCCCATTCCTGGAATACAAAATATTATAGCCGTAGCATCCGGAAAAGGTGGCGTAGGAAAATCGACTGTAACCGCAAACTTAGCGGTAACTTTGTCTAAAATGGGCTTTAAAGTAGGGGTTTTAGATGCCGATATTTACGGCCCTTCTATCCCTATGATGTTTGATGTTGAAAACGAGAGACCTTTAGCTGTAAACATCGAAGGGAAATCGAAGATGAAACCCGTAGAAAATTATGGGGTTAAAGTATTGTCTATCGGTTTTTTTACCCAGCCAAATCAAGCTGTGGTATGGCGCGGTCCTATGGCAGCCAAGGCCTTAAATCAAATGATTTTTGATGCGCATTGGGAGACTTTAGATTTCATGCTTATTGATTTGCCACCGGGAACAGGCGACATTCATTTAAGTATTATGCAATCACTCCCTATTACCGGGGCAGTTATTGTTAGTACCCCACAAAATGTAGCCTTAGCAGACGCTAAAAAAGGGGTCGCTATGTTTCAACAGGAGAGTATAAGCGTTCCAGTTTTAGGAATTATTGAAAATATGGCCTATTTTATACCAGCAGAATTACCAAATAATAAATATTTTATCTTTGGTAAAGAGGGTGCCAAAAACCTTTCGGAAGATTTAAAAGTTCCGTTTTTAGGAGAGCTACCTTTGGTGCAAAGCATAAGAGAAGCTGGAGATGTAGGGCGTCCCGCTGCCTTGCAACAAGCGACTCCTTTAGAAGAAGCGTTTAAAAAAATAACGCAAAACGTCGTGGAAGAAGTGGTGAAAAGGAATGACAACTTACCACCTACTGAAGCCATAAAAATTACAACAATGGCCGGTTGTGCGGCAGTTAAAAAACAATTATGACATCAGAAGAACTTAGATTAAATGTAGAAAAAGCACTCGAAGAAATTCGTCCGTTTTTACAAAGCGATGGCGGTGACATTTCATTGCTATCCATAGAAGAAAATGACACTTTAGTTAAAGTTCAACTACAAGGTGCTTGTGTAAGTTGCAGTGTTAATCAAATGACATTAAAGTCTGGCGTAGAAATGACCATAAAAAAATACGCTCCTCAAATTAAAGAAGTAATCAATATAGAGGGCTAATTTATCTTCAATTAAACAATTATAAAGTAAATGCAGACCGCTTTTAAACAGGCTGTTTTGTAATAAATATTAAAAATGGAACAAGACGTTAACATAAAAATCACCGATAGAGATGGTGTAACCCATGAGATTGTTGCCCCAACAGATATGGCCATGAATCTTATGGAAGTTGTAAGATCATATGAGCTTGCACCAGAAGGCACTATTGGTGTCTGTGGCGGTATGGCTATGTGTGCCTCCTGCCAATGCTATGTAACAAGCGATACGGAATTGCCAGAAAAAAGTGATGACGAAGAAGCCATGCTTTCTGAAGCATTTGATGTTAAAGATAATAGCCGCTTGGGATGCCAAATTCAAATAACACCAGAAATGGAAGGTTTAGAAGTGGTATTAGCACCTGAAAGTTAGTATTATAACACCTCGTTTAAAAATTTTATGATACCATTTAATTGAAGTTGCTATTAATTTAATAACTAAAAAATTCCTCAAACATAGAGAACATGAGTAAAATAAGAATTATGGCCTTGACCGCTTTAATTGCGGGAATAATTATGCAAATAACGATAAATAACGATATCTCCGATTTAATTTCTGGAGCTTTTATTGGCGGTGGAATTATCATATTTATTAGAGGGAAAATAAAGTAAATCATTAATGTCCGACAAAAGACATAAGACCGCTTCGCTAATAGACATAAGAACCAAGACTTGATTCTAACTAACTGATAAACAGAAGTACTTTAAATTAACAAAATAGTTCCTTTAAATCTTAATAATTATTTCAAATAAGCAAGGTGACATTTTAAAAAATGTGCAAAGTTCTTAATTTTAAAAGGATTGACAGCATTTTAATATTTTTAATCGGACACTAGTGAAAGTAAATTATAATATTACACCAATTTAGTTTTGAAATGTCGTATTGTTAATATGAATTATTTTTGCTCAGATGAGATATAAATCGCAGATTCACGAACTCGTTATTTTACTGCAATATAGGCGTGAGCTAAAAGCATAGCCTGAGTTATGGTTTTATTTTATACCGAAATATGGGCGAAAAAGAACTGCGAAGCACATCATGAACACCTATTTATAAAATAGAAAAATGTGAGTAAACAAATTATATGCGGCATGACATGGCTAATTTGGTATTAGGCATTTTAACAGCGGTACTTCCCTTAGAAAATTATCCAAACATCAGGTGCTGGATGAATTGTTCGTATTTCGAGACCAACTACTTTGCGATGGAGCGATTAAACCCTTATAAAATAAAACATGCTAAGCCGCTTAACTCGAAAACGCTTTTGTTGCCACCTTTCAATGCTTATAATAACAACTTACTATGTTTAATAAAAATGAATAAAATTTATTTCTGCAACTTCTTCTAGCTCATTTTCAATTGTACTGCTTTACAATATCTTAACATAATAATTGTTGATTCTATATGTCTCGACTTAAATTTCAAAATTCTACTTCAATCTCTCAATAAAATCAACTCATCGTTTTTTTATTTGGTTAATTTTAAACACTAATTTTAGTTAATAATAACATTATTCATTTTTGTGACCTATACTTAACCTGGTCACATCCAATATCCATAATGACTTATTTTCCAGTACACCCCGCAGAAATAAAAAAAAAGAAAAGAAATAATTTATTTTTATATTTTTCTTAAATTTATGGCAACTAACCTCATCACAGCAAATGTGTTATATAATAACACTTTTTGTTTATTATAGTTAAAACCGTAAAGTATAATGAAAAAACTAACTCTCCTCCTATTTATCACTTCTACACTATTATCTGCTCAAACACTAGATTTAGAGAAATTAAAAAACATGAAACCCAGAAGTATTGGGCCAGCAGGAATGAGCGGACGTATTACCGCTATCGATGCTGTAAACAGCAACCCTAAAATTATTTATGTAGGAGCGGCATCTGGGGGTGTTTGGAAATCGGAAAGTGGTGGTGTCGATTGGAAGCCAATTTTCGATAAACAACCTATACAAAGTATTGGAGCCTTAGCCATTCAACAAAGCAACCCAGATGTTATTTGGGTAGGCACTGGAGAAGGCAACCCTAGAAATAGTCTTAACGGGGGCTATGGTATTTATAAAAGTTTAGACGCTGGAGCCACCTGGCATCTCATGGGATTAGAAAAAACCCGAAATATTCATCGTATAATTATCGATAAAGACAACCCGAATACAGTTTATGTTGCAGCCATAGGCTCTCCGTGGGGCGAACATCCTGAACGCGGTGTTTACAAGACTACAGACGGTGGCAAGACTTGGACTAAATCACTTTTTGTAAACAATAAAACTGGAGCTGCCGATTTGGTGGTTGATGCTACCAACCCTAATAAATTAATAGCCGCAATGTGGGAACACCGTCGTAAACCATGGACCTTCAATTCTGGTGGTGAAGGTTCTGGGCTATATATCACTTATGATGGTGGGGAAAATTGGATAAAAAAAACAGATAAAGATGGCTTACCCAAAGGTGTTTTAGGAAGAATTGGTATTGCCATTTCACCTAGTAACCCGAAAATTGTGTACGCCCTAATAGAATCGAAGAAAAATGCCTTATATAAATCTGAAGATGGTGGAACTAAATGGAAAATGATAAATGATAAAGATGAAATTGGTGACCGCCCGTTTTATTATTCTGATTTATTTGTAGATGCAAAAAATGAAAATAGATTATACACCATATTCACCTACGTTAATGTAAGTGATGATGGTGGAAAATCATTTAAACAATTGATGCCCGCTTACAATTCCAATGCTGGTATACATCCTGACCATCACGCTTGGTACATCCATCCTGAAAACCCCGATTTTATGATAGACGGCAATGATGGTGGTTTAAATATAACACATGACAAAGGAAAAACTTGGCGCTTCGTAGGAAACCTTCCTATAGGCCAGTTCTATCATATTAATTACGATATGGAATATCCTTATAATCTTTATGGAGGCATGCAAGACAACGGCTCTTGGGTTGGTCCAGCCTATGTTTTAAAAGCTCAAGGTATTCGAAATTCCTACTGGCAAGAACTAATGTTTGGTGATGGCTTTGATGTCATTCCCGATCCTAAAAATTCACGTTACGGTTATGGCATGTCTCAACAAGGTTATGTAGGCAGATATGATAGAGAAACTGGAAGAACAAAAATGATTCGCCCCACGCATCCTGATCCTGAGATAAAATTGCGTTTTAATTGGAACGCTGCCATTGCCATGGATCCATTTGATAGCGAAACTCTTTATTTTGGGAGTCAATTTGTACATAAAACAACAAATAAAGGCCATGAATGGGATGTGATTTCACCAGATCTGACCACCAACGACCCTGAAAAACAAAAACAGCATGAAAGTGGCGGCATTACAATGGATGCTACCGGTGCGGAAAATCACACTACTATTTTGGCGATAACACCCAGTACTTTAGAAAAAGGTTTACTTTGGGTAGGCACAGATGACGGGCAAATACAATTGACCAGAAACGACGGTGAAACGTGGACAAATGTTACTCCGTTAAAGCATAAAAAATTCATAAAAGGAAGTTGGATTGCCCAAATAAAAGCCTCTACATTTAATGCAGGTGAAGCGTATGCAGTAATCAATAATTATAGAAATTTTGATTTTAAGCCGTATTTATTTAGAACCAGAGACTACGGAAAAACTTGGGAAAGTTTGTTGGATACTAAAGATGAAACTTTTGGATATTCTCTCGCCTTGATTCAAGACCCGATAGAAAAGAATTTGTTGTTTTTAGGCACGGAAAACGGATTATACGTAAGTTTAGATGAAGCCAAAACATGGACAAAATGGACCAACAATTACCCAAGTGTATCTACAATGGACTTAGGCATTCACCCACGTGAACACGATCTAGTTATTGGCACTTTTGGACGTTCTATGTATGTTTTAGATGACATTAGACCTTTAAGAACGTTGGCCAAAGAAGGTAGCCAGATTTTAAACGACACCTTAAAAGTTTATGATTCGCCTAATGCTTTTATCAGCCTTATACAGCAACCTTCTGGTTCTCGTTTTGGAGGAAATGCACTTTTTAATGGTGAAAACAGGTCTATTGGAGGAGCCTCCATCAATTACAGCATCAATAAACCAACAGATACCTTAAAAACAAAAAAATCAGATTCCATTACGGTGAAAGTTTTTAATGTCAATAATGACCTGATTAGAACCCTCAAACAAAAAGCACCAAAAGAAAGTGGTCTCCAAAAAGCCAGCTGGAATTTAGATGAAAAAGGAGTCAATGGTCCTTCCAGAAAAATCGCAAAAAAAGATGCACCAGAACCAAGCGGTGTAGGCGTTTTACCAGGCGATTACAAAGTGGTAATTCAATATAGAAAACATAAAGATTCCACCACCATAAAAGTAGCTTATGATCCACGTGTTGAAATGCCCTTTGATGTTTTAAAAAGTAAATACGATTTACAAAAACAGCTAGAAAAACAATTTGAACGCATGGGAAAAACGGTTACACAATTTATTGAATCTAAAAAAATTGCAAATACTTACAAAAAGCAGTTTAAAGATATAAATGCGAAGCAATACAAAGATGCTATTAATAAAAGTGATTCCATTGTAAAGTCTATTGACGGTTTAATTGATGCCATTATGGGGAAAGAAGACAAACGCCAAGGCATTACCAGAAACCCTGAACCAACACCCTTGAACTTTTTAAATACTGCGAGAAGATATGTAGGTAGTTTACAGGAAAAACCCGGAAAAACGCAAATGCAATTGATAAAAAATGCCGATGAAAAGGTTAATGAAATAATGATAAAAACAGATAATTTCTTTATGGCTGATTGGCCTGAATATAGAGCGAATATTGAAGACACTAAATTTACACTATTTAAGGATTAACAAGTTTAAGATGCCAAATTGGAAAGCACAGTCGATTACCTAAACATTCGGTCGAGGACTCGAAGCTTCACCTTTGCCAGTATCCTTAAAATAGATTAATCATCCTATTTGAACTTCGTTAAACTTTTGGATACGCGAGTCGAAACGCATTGAAGTGCTTTCCGAGTGATTGTTTTTTACACGACCTTACAACCATTTCTACGAATTCTTTACTCCCAGTCACTAGTAATTGTTTTTCTCTACTTTTTTGTACTTTACATCTCACATGTATTAGTTTTGAAATTAAAACATGATTCAGACTTATACCAAATTAACAATACGACATTTCAAAATTAAATTGGCGTTAACATCACGATAAAACCAATAACATGTTCTGAATCAAAAAGGTCGTTTAAATGCACTTTAAACGACCTTTTAATATGATTGAAACTAAACTTATAACTATGAAACTGCTTTGAGTTTCTTAATAGTTGTTTTAGTTAACTTACCTTGTGCGTAAGACTTGGTTACATTAAGCTTCTTTTCGTCGCTACTAGGTAACTCAAACATGGCATCGGTTAGAATCTCTTCGCATAATGAGCGCAATCCCCTAGCCCCCAATTTATATTCGATGGCTTTATCTACAATAAAATCTAGAGCCCCATCGGTAATATCAAAGGCGATATCGTCCATGGTAAACAGTTTTTTATACTGTTTAATGATGGCGTTTTTTGGTTGTGTTAAAATAGCGCGCAATGTTTTCGCGTCTAAAGGATCCATATAGGTTAACACCGGTAAACGTCCAATAATTTCAGGAATTAATCCGAAGTCTTTTAAATCCTTAGGGATAACGTACTGCAAAAGATTGTCTTGATCAATTACATCATCAGATATAGAAGCACTATATCCCACGGCCTGCATGTTTAATCGTTTAGAAATTACACGCTCAATACCATCAAAAGCACCTCCAGCGATAAACAAAATATTTTCAGTGTTTACCTCAATAAACTTTTGGTCTGGATGTTTACGCCCCCCCTTTGGTGGTACGTTAACCACGGTACCTTCTAACAGTTTTAGCAATCCTTGTTGCACGCCTTCACCTGAAACATCGCGGGTTATAGATGGATTATCACTTTTACGGGCTATTTTATCGATTTCATCAATAAAAACAATCCCTTTTTCTGCTTTTTCTAAATTATAATCGGCAGCTTGCAATAAACGGGTTAAAATACTTTCTACGTCTTCGCCTACATAACCAGCTTCGGTAAGCACGGTGGCGTCCACAATGGCCAGAGGCACATTTAACATTTTAGCAATGGTTTTTGCCATTAGGGTTTTTCCAGTACCTGTTTGACCAACCATAACAATATTAGATTTTTGAATCTCAATATCGTCGTTTGTTTCTGGCTGCAACAATCTCTTGTAATGGTTATATACCGCAACAGACATCACCTTTTTTGTGGTGTCCTGACCAATAATATACTGATCTAGAAAGTCTTTAATTTGCTGAGGCTTCCTAAGTTCTAAATCTAGGGATAAATCTCCACCATCAATTTGCTTAGATTCTTCAATTACTATACCATGGGCTTGTTCTATACAGCGATCACAAATATGTGCATCTAGTCCTGCTATTAACAAGCTGGTTTCTGGTTTTTTACGCCCGCAAAACGAACATTCTAATTCTTCTTTTGTCATTAGTTTTTGTTTTTGATAAACAGAGCGAAATCTAGAATAAAATAGAAAACACTAAAAAATTACTTTCTAGCTAAAATTTCATCTATCATTCCGTATTCTAAAGCTTTATCGGCTTTCATCCAGTAATCTCTATCACTATCATTATAAACTTTGTCGTACTCTTGTCCAGAATGCTTACTTATTATTTTGTAAAGCTCTTCTTTTAAGGTTAATATTTCTCTCGCTGTAATTTCGATATCACTGGCTTGCCCTTGCGCACCACCAAGCGGTTGGTGAATCATAACTCGGGAGTGTGTTAACCCACTACGCTTCCCTTTTTCTCCAGCACAAAGTAGTACTGCACCCATAGATGCCGCCATACCAGTACAAATAGTAGCTACATCAGGTTTTATAAACTGCATCGTATCGTAAATACCCAATCCTGCATACACGCTTCCTCCTGGAGAATTGATGTATATTTGAATATCTTTCGAGGCGTCTGTACTCTCAAGAAACAGGAGTTGTGCCTGAACAATATTAGCCACTTGATCGTTTATTCCAGTACCTAAAAAAATAATTCTATCCATCATTAAACGCGAAAAGACATCGAAAACAGCAATGTTCATTTGGCGTTCTTCAATAATATTTGGTGTCAAATTTGTTGGGTACATGCTACTAATAATTTTATTGTAGTAAGTACTGCTAATTCCTTGGTCTTTTATCGCGAATTTTTCAAACTCTTTTGCGTAATCCATAGTAAGTATTAATAATTTAATTAATTAATCCTCCGCTTGAAATAATATCATAATAAACTTATTTCGTTGGGGTGTTTTTTGAATAAAAAGGCACTTAAATACAAAGATTCAAGTGCCTAAATATAAGGAATAATTCTTTGATTTATTTATCTTCGTATACTTCTTTAACAAACTTATCGTAAGTTACTTCTTTTACTTTTATGTTCGCTTTTTCTTTGTAAACATCTAATAATTTCTGACTTACCAATTGCTCTGAAATACGACGTGCCTCATCTTCATTCGATAAAATACGCGTTGTAATAGCTTCTAGTTCAACATCAGATGGATTGGTTTGACCAAACTGAGCCATTTGGGCTTTAATCAATTGGCGTGCATGTGCTTTTAAATCGTCTAAAGATACTTCAATCTCGTTTTCTTTAACAATTTTTCCTTCAATTAACTGACAACGTAAACTATTTTCAGATTTTTCGTATTGTTCCTTTGCTTTTTCTGCATCCATCTCTTCACCACTCGCAGTCTGCATCCATTTTGTAAGAAACTCTGCTGGCAAATCGAACTTTGTGTTTTCGATTAGATATTCTGTGACATCATTTAAAAGCTTTTGATCGGATTGCTGCACAAATTGGTTTTCAGCATCTTCTTTAATTCTTGCTTTTAATTCTTCTTCAGATGTCACTTCACCTTCTGCAAAAAGCTTATCAAACAACTCTT
This sequence comes from Oceanihabitans sp. IOP_32, assembly GCF_009498295.1. Lineage (NCBI taxonomy): Bacteria > Pseudomonadati > Bacteroidota > Flavobacteriia > Flavobacteriales > Flavobacteriaceae > Oceanihabitans > Oceanihabitans sp. IOP_32. Next base: position 956,374 of record NZ_CP040813.1, read on the forward strand.
GGTTTAATTCAGCTAAATCGCGTTTATTAATTTCAGAGATTGTAAAAGATACTTCAATATCCAAATCTTTAACCTCTTCGGCATTCAAGTTTAGCACTCGCATAAGGTCTTGTTCATCTTCATAAAGCCCTTTTGTTTTTAAAACAATAACGTCGCCTACTTTTGCACCAATAAATTGTTTAGCTGTAGATTTGCCTTTAAATTTATCCAAAAACAAAGTCACCGAGCTGTTTATTTCCTTCTCTTCACTGGTAAATGTACCTGTAACTTCACTATCTTTAGCTACGGTGTCTTGAGATGTTATTTTGCCATATTTTTTTTGCACACGCTCAATCTGATCATTAATCATTTTCTCATCTGCAATAATTTTGTAATGCGTAATGGCTTTTTTACCTTTTAAGTTAACATCAAATTCTGGTGTTAAACCTAATTCAAACTCAAATGTAAAATCATCTGCATCCCAATCCACCTCTAAGTGGTTTTTTGGTATAGGCTGCCCAAGAACATCTAACTTTTCTTCAGTTAAATATTTACTTAAAGCATCTTGTATAAGTTTGTTCACCTCATCAACTACAACGGCTTTACCATACTGTTTCTTTACCATGCCCATTGGCACATGCCCTTTTCTAAAACCAGGAATATTAGCTGTTTTACGATAATCTGATAAGATTTTGTTAACTTTATCGCTATAATCTTCTTTAGCAACATCTACTTTTAATATTGCGTTTAAGGCGTCAACGTTTTCTCTTGTAATGTTCATTTTTAATGATATATAACCTTTAATCAGGCATTTAACAATTAGGTTTCTTTTTTAGAACCTATAATTTTTGTAATTAAAATTGGGATGCAAAAATAATATATTTTTACATCCCAACAAAGTTTTTAATTACTTGATTACAATAGGGGTTCAAGTTTAAATAAGAGTTAGCAACCAAGTTTTGTAATTTGTTAGGCTTTTACTGGAGTAAAACGGCTTTAATAGTTACAAAAATGGAAATCTACGACCTGAGAAAATCATCTTTAGTTCTCATTTAGAAGGGATTGGAGTACAGATTGGAGTATGGAGAGAAAAACACTAAAAAGAACGGCAACCCAAATTCCACTAACCGAAAATCCACCGACTAACTTATCGGCGAGCAAAATAATTAACGCGTTTACTATAAACAGAAATAAACCAAGGGTGATTACCGTTACCGGCAGGGTTAGTATAATTAAAATAGGTTTTACTAATAAATCTAATACCGACAACACCAAAGCAACTAATATCGCAGTTAAATAACCGTCTACATGAACGCCAGACATAAGATGTGCAATTACAAATATGGCAACAGCGTTTAATAAAAGTCTAATTATAAATTTCATCTTATTTTTTAATTAGTATTACAAATTCTTATCTAAATCTTGTTTAAAGATACTAAAATTAAAATACAAACATTTAATTAAGGAATTCTAGCATGGCGTTAAAAAAATCGTCGGGATTCTCGGCATGTAACCAATGCCCCGAATTAGAAATGGTAACGATTTTTGCTTTTGGAAAATGATTTAAAATTAATTGCTCGTCTTCAAAAGCAATATACTCCGATTTATCGCCACGTAAAAACAAGGTCTCTTTATCAAACCTGGCATCACTAGGCAAAGGCTCGCCAACTTCGGCAATTTTTTCTTTTAAAACTTCTAGGTTAATACGCAATGCTAGCTTTCCCTTTTCAATCCAATACAAGTTCTTAAGTAAAAACTGGCGTATCCCTAAATTCGATATATAATCACTTAAAGCAGTGTCTGCCTCACTCCTGCTTTTTAATACGTCGAAATTTAAAGCACTTAAGCCCTCTAAAATTTTATCGTGGTGCACAGGGTAGAATCGCGGTGAGATATCGGCAACCAATAATTTAGACACCAATTCTGGAAATTGAGAAGCAAATAACATTGCCGTTTTCCCACCCATCGAATGGCCCAACAAAACGATGTTTTTTAGTTCATGGGCGTCGCAGTATTGTTTTAAATCTTGCACAAGAATTTCATAATTAAAGGTGTTGCTCCAAAAACTGCGTCCGTGATTGCGCTGATCTACCAAATGCACCTCAAAACCGTGTTCGCTTAGGTTTTTACCATGGGTTTTCCAGTTATCGCCCATACCTAAAAAACCATGCAGAATAATAAATGGCTGTCCTTCCCCTAATATATTTGAATGTAAAATATTTTCTTTTGTCACCGATTTAATGATTTAATTTTCAGCAAAACCTATTATAAAATTCCTTTTGAAACAACTAGTAGCTTTGGTGTTCTATTTTAATTTATTTAAATACATCTGAATCACATTCTCAGCACCTAAATACAAACTCTCCGATATAAGTGCATGCCCAATAGAAACCTCTAGTAGATTAGGAACATTCTTTTTAAAAAATTCGATATTATCCAAAGACAGGTCATGCCCAGCATTAACCCCCAAACCTAAGCTATTTGCCAATTTAGCACATTCTGCGTAAGGTTTTACAGCTTGAGCTTTATCCACACTATATTGATTCGCATAGGCTTCGGTATACAATTCAATTCTATCTGTACCCGTGTTTTTCGCGCCTTCAATTTGCTTTAAAACGGGGTCTACAAAAATAGAGGTTCTAATATTATTATTTTTAAACTCTTTAATTACATCAACTAAAAAATCTTTGTGGGTTATGGTATCCCAGCCAGCATTACTAGTTATCGCATCTAGAGCATCGGGTACCAAAGTAACTTGTGTTGGCTTAACTTCAAGCACCAAGGCCACAAAAGCATCTATAGGGTTACCTTCAATATTGTACTCTGTGTGTACCACAGATTTTAAGTCGCGCGCATCTTGATATCGAATGTGACGCTCGTCTGGTCTTGGATGAATAGTTATACCTTCGGCCCCAAAACGTTGTGCATCTTTAGCAAACTGAATCACATTTGGGGTATCTCCGCCCCTTGAATTTCGTAAAGTTGCAATTTTATTAATATTTACACTTAACTTTGTCATCTATCAATTTTTAAATGAGTTGAAGGACAAAAATACAAAGTAGAACACCTATACATACTATTTATTTGATTAATTTGCACAACCCTAAACAAAGAAGATGAAACTTTCTGATTACATAATAAACGATATCAAGCCTCTAAATATAGATGGTTCAACCAAGGATTTGCAAGAATTATTTACCGAGTTAACGTATTCGCACATCCCAGTTAAAGACAAAAACGGACAGTATTTAGGTTGTTTTTCTGAAACCGATGCCCATTGTTTTGAAAGTGACAAACCCTTAAGCAAATACAGCTATACCTTAAGCGATTTTTATGTTAGAGACACCGCTATTTGGTTGGATGTACTAGAAGCCTTTGCCAAAAACACGACTAATATAATGCCTGTTTTAGATTCAAAAAACGCGTACTTGGGTTACTATGAGTTAAGCGATGTAATAAGTCTATTTAGCGAAACGCCTTTCTTTTATGAAGCTGGAGGTATTTTAGTTATTGAAAAAGGTTTAGCCGATTATTCATTTAGTGAAATAAGCCAGATTGTTGAGTCTAATAACGGAAAAATATTAGGCGCCTTTATTTCTAACACGATGAATGATATGGTGCAAATTACCATAAAAATAGGTAACACCAGCCTAAGTAGTATTATTCAAACGTTTAGAAGATACAACTATAGCATTATATCTGGACATGAAGAAGACAGTTATACAGAGAGTCTTAAAGAGCGTTCTAACTATTTACAAAAATACTTAAACATCTAGAGTTATGAAGGTTGCCGTTTTTGGAAGATTTTATAATGAACGCACAGCCATTTCGGCTGAAACGTTATTTAACACCCTATTAAAGAATAATTTTGAGGTTTATATTGAATCCGAATTTTTTAATATCTTAACAACTCAAGGTGAGCATCATAAAATCTATTCAACATTTAAAATATTCGAGGTTTTAGACACCTCTTTCGACTTACTTATTAGCATTGGTGGTGATGGGACCATGTTAAGAGCGATTACTTATGTAAAAGATTTAGGAATTCCAGTAATAGGCATAAATACTGGACGCCTAGGGTTTTTAGCAACAGTTCAAGTAGAGCATATTGAAGAGACCATAAAAAACATTATTAATGCCGAGTACAAAATTTGTGAACGCAGTTTATTAGCTGTCGAAACCATTCCAAAAAACACCAATATAAGCACTATTAATTTCGCCTTAAACGAGGTGGCTATAAGCCGAAAAAATACAACCTCAATGATTACCACAGAAACACTTCTTGACAATGAATATCTAACTTCTTATTGGAGTGATGGCTTAATACTCTCTACACCAACAGGATCTACAGGTTATTCTTTAAGTTGTGGTGGCCCTGTGATTACCCCGGGTACAAGTTGTTTTGTTCTTACACCAATAGCACCGCATAATTTAAGTGTGCGGCCGTTAATTATACCAGATAACACAGAAGTACAACTAAAAGTAAGTGGCAGAGAACAACAACACCTAATCTCACTAGATTCTAGAATTTCAACCTTAGATAACGGCACAATAATCAAAATAAAAAAAGCGGACTTCAAAATTAAAATGATAGAACTCTCGAATGAAAGTTTTCTGGAAACACTTAGAAAAAAATTGCTTTGGGGTGAAGACAACCGTAATTAAAACCTTAAAAAAACAATAAATGTATAGAAATTCTGTTTTACTAAAACACCTTTTCTAGGACATAGCATCAACAAAATTTAATCATTATAATCGCAAGTAATAATACGAAAGCGTAAAAATTATTTTTTTCAGAACAAGCTAGAGCCAAATAAAAGTTTTTTCTAAAAAAAATAAACAAAAAAAAGGTTTTAATGTTATTAATAAAATATTAAGTAGTATTATTATATTTGCAATCTTCTAATCACCTATGAGGTATTTTACTGTATTAATAATAAGCATTTTGAGCATCACATCGAGCTATTCTCAAAACCACGAACTTGGAGTTTTTGTTGGAGGGAGTAATCTTATTGGGGATGTTGGTGCCACAAATTACATTTCACCAAACAGCCCAACATTAGGCTTAATTTACAAATGGAACGCCAGTCCGAGACACTCCTGGAGAGCTTCCTTAATATATTCTGATTTAAAGGCGAAAGATTTTAAATCGGACGATCCAAGACGGCAACAGCGCGATTACAATTTTGATTCTAATTTATTAGAAATTTCAGCAGGAATAGAATTTACTTTTTTCGACTTCGATTTATATGACGAGAGAACGACAGGCACTCCCTATTTGTATTCGGGAATAAGCATGGCTAAACACGACAATTTTTATTTTTTTAATGGTGTACAAACCCCTGAAAATAATTCGAGTTGGGCTATTGGTATACCTATGGCTCTTGGCTTTAAAACTAATATAATAGATAATTTCATTATAGGCATTGAGGTTGGTGCAAGGTACACATTTTCAGACGCGATAGATGGCAGCAATCCTAAAGAAGCTATTAATCAGCAATATAGATTTGGCAATATAAATAATAACGATTGGTATGTATTCTCGGGGGTAACTCTTACCTATACTTTTGGTATAAAACCCTGTTATTATTGATTTTAAAAACATCATGGATTTAAAAGAAAACATACATTTAAAAACCTTACCCGAACACATCGCTATCATTATGGACGGCAATGGGCGCTGGGCAAAACAAAAGGGTATGTTACGCGCTGTTGGTCATGAAAATGGCACAAAAGCTGTTCGTGAAACTATTGAAGCTTCGGCAGAACTGGGCATAAAATACTTAACACTGTATGCCTTTTCTACCGAAAACTGGAATCGCCCAAAACTTGAAGTGCAAACCCTAATGCGCCTTCTAGTTACCTCATTAAAAAAAGAAATAAAGACACTTCAACAGAACAACATAAAGCTTAATGCTATTGGCAATTTAAAAACACTACCAACTAAAGTGTTTAAAGAACTCTCTGAGGTTATTGAGGTCACCAAAAACAACAACCGGCTAACGTTAACACTAGCTTTAAGCTATGGCTCTAGGGAAGAAATATTAAATACTGTTAAAGAGATTAGCTTTAAAGTTAAAAAAAATATAATTTCGCCCGATAAAATTGATGAATCAATTATTAATGAGCATCTTTACACGCAAAATTTACCAGACGTAGATTTGCTTATTAGAACGAGTGGTGAACAACGAATAAGCAATTTTTTATTATGGCAAATAGCCTATGCAGAATTATACTTTACGAATACGCTTTGGCCAGATTTTACAAAACAACATTTGTATGAGGCTATTATTGAATATCAAAAAAGAGAACGACGATTTGGGAAAACAAGTGAACAACTTAGCTAATATTTTATCACATAAAATTTTAACAAACTGCCTCTTAGCAGTAATAACTTTAAGCAGTGTTAACCTACAGGCGCAAGAGACCACCTATAAAGACGGTGCAAAATACACTCTAGGAAGCATTTCGGTTTCTGGAAATACCAGCTTTAGCGAGCAAACTATTGTTACTTATTCTGGCTTACGAAAGGGAAAAGAAATGATTATTCCAGGTGAAGACATAAGCAATGCTATAAAGAAACTTTGGAACTCCAAATTATTTAACGATATCGAAATTTACGTTACCAAGATTGAAGGTGATATAGCCCATCTAGAAATTAGATTATCGGATTTACCACAACTTAACGAAATTAAAATTAACGGCGTTAAGAAACGTAAAAAAGAAGATATTATTAAAAATACAGGTTTACAAAAAGGGGTAAAAGTTACAGAAAACCTTATAACAAACACCAAAAACTTTTTAACCAAAAAATACAAAAAGGAAGGTTTTTACAACACTAAAATTCTTATAAACACTATTGAAGTAAAAGATACCATAAAAACAGCTCGAGTTAATATGGTATTAAATATAGATAAAGGCGAAAAAGTTAAGGTCAAAGACATTGTGTTTAATGGCAACGCTGTTTTAAGCAATAGAAAGCTAAGAAAAAGCATGTCGAACACGAAGAAAATCAATAGACTTCGCATATTAAAACGTTCAAAATTTATTGATTCGGCATATCAGCAAGATTTAACGAAAATAATCGACAAGTATAAGGAAAACGGTTATAGAGATGCCCGTATATTATCAGACAGCTTAATTGTAAACGACAATAAAAAAACGGTTTCTATTCATATAGATATTAATGAGGGTGAACAATACACCTTTGGCGATATCAGTTTTATTGGTAATACGGTATATAGCAACGACTATCTAACGCGCTTTTTAAGGATTAACAAAGGCGATACCTATAACGGAATATTACTTCAAAAACGTATTGCAGATAACTCAAGACCCGATGCTATAGACATTACCAACCTGTATCAAAATAGTGGTTATTTATTCTCGACTATAAACCCAGTGGAGGTCAATGCAGAGGGCAACGTTATTGATATGGAAATTAGAATATCTGAAGGTAAACCCGCCTATTTTAATAAAGTATCGGTTGCTGGAAACGACAAAACAAACGACCACGTGATCTACAGAATGTTACGTACCCGTCCGGGACAGTTATACAGCAAAGAAAATGTTGTTAGATCGGTTCGAGAACTAGGGCAATTAGGCTTTTTTGATGCCCAAGAAATATCCCCTAATTTTATCAACCCTAATCCTGTTGAAGGTACTATAGATATGGAATATGCGGTTAAAGAAACAGGTTCCAGCCAAATAGAACTGCAAGGTGGTTACGGTGGTGGCGGATTTATAGGTACACTAGGACTTTCTTTTAATAACTTTTCTATTAAAGACATCTTTAAAAAAGATGCCTATAAACCGATACCTATGGGCGATGGTCAAAAATTAGCCCTACGCTTACAAGCCAGCCGATTTTACCAAACCTATAGCTTCTCTTTTTCAGAGCCGTGGTTAGGAGGGACAAAACCAATACAGTTTTCAACCTCACTATCGCATACAAAACAATTTTTATACAATCCAGTAACACGAAATGCAGACAAGAGTAAACGTTTTAATATTACAGGTATTTCTGTTGGCTTGGCAAAACGATTAACGGTGCCAGACGATTATTTTACCTTATCGCAAGCTATAAGTTTTCAGCACTACGATTTACAAAACTATAATACTGGACTCTTTACCTTTGGTGATGGCGAATCTAATAACCTGTCTTACACCATCGGATTAAGCCGAAACAATACCCGTATAGACCCTATATATCCAACAGGAGGATCAAACTTTTCGGCAACTGCCAAGCTTTCTTTTCCTTATTCTTTATTAGATAATGTGGATTATAAAGGCCTAAAGCAAGAACGTGACGATTTGCAAATCATACTTCAAGACAATACAAGAACCGATCTTGAAAGAACTGAAGCTTCCAATAGAATTGGAGACATAGACCAAGAGCGCTACAAACTTCTAGAATTTTATAAAATTAACTTTAAAGGCGATTGGTATGCAGAAATTGTAAAAAATCTAGTACTTAGACCAAGTGTAGAATTTGGATTTCTAGGCGCCTATAATAATGATAGAGGTGTTATTCCTTTCGAGCGCTTCTTTCTAGGTGGCGATGGTTTAGGAAGTTATAGTTTAGACGGAAGAGAGTCTATAGCATTACGCGGCTATCCTAACCAATCATTATCAGACCAAGATGGAGGTACGGTTTATAATAAATTCTCTTTAGAACTTCGTTACCCAATTACCCTAAAAGCTTCGGCTAAAATATTTGCTCTAGGCTTTGTAGAAGGTGGGGCATCTTATAACAGTTTTAAAGATTATAACCCGTTTTCTATAAAGCGATCGGCTGGTTTAGGTGTTCGAATTTTTATGCCTGCATTTGGATTGTTAGGTATAGATTTCGGACATGGATTTGATGCCTTACCAGGGCAAACCGTTAAACATGGTTGGGAAACGCACTTTATTATAGGACAGCAATTTTAATTAATAAAGAAGTTGAAATTTACTTTGGCATGATATTTTCTAACCATACTATGATGATTTAAAAAGACTTGACGTTATAAAAATAAAATTTGTTAGATTTGAACAGCACTAAAAACACTGGTAAGCATTAAAAACATAACCCATCCGTTAGTTGTAAATTTTATAGCCACAATAACTATAAGCCTATTAAAAAGATGAAACCTACGTTCTTAAAAAATATCGTGATACCTCAAAACAGTCCACGTAGATTATACGCGGTAAAAACAAGAGTTATGGTTGGCAGCATACCATTAAAAGTTCTTTTTTTATTGACCATAATATTTACGTTAAGCCTAGATTTACATGCCCAACGCGGGGTAAGAATTGGATATATCGATACCGAGTATATTCTGGAAAATGTTCCCGAGTATCAAGAGGCCATGGCTTTATTAGATGACAAAGCTCAAAAATGGAATATTGAAATTCAAGAGAAGCTAAGTATCATTAAACAAAAACGCAACGATTTAAGCAATGAAAAAGCACTTTTAACCAAAGAATTAATTGATGAACGTGCCGATGATATTTCTTTTGAAGAACAAGAAATATTAGATTATCAACAAAAGCGATTTGGACCTAATGGGGATTTAGTTATTCAGAAGAAACAATTAATGCAGCCTATACAAGATCAAATTTTTGCGGCTGTACAAGATTTGGCCTCTAGTAGAAATTACGATTTTATTTTTGATAAATCTACAGACCTTGTCATGCTGTATTCGGCAAAAAAATTCGATTTAAGCGAACAGATTTTACGAAATATTATAAGAACAGCTAATCGCCGACAGCTAAAAACAAAAGAAGAAATAAAAGCTGCCAAAAACGAAGACATCGTTCCTGAGGTTAATTTAGAACTAGAAGCACGAGAAAAAGCGTCGCAGCAAAAGCAAGAAGAACGAGAAAGTTTAGCTGAAAAAGCTAGGCAAGAAAGGCTCGCAGCTCGCGAGGCAAGAATTAAAGCGAATGCAGAAAGACGTCAAAAAATATTAGACGAACGCGCCAAAGCTAAACAAGAAAAATTGGACGCTAAAAAGAAAGCCAAAGAAAATAAACCCGATAATTAAACACAAAGCACAAAAAAAAACAACCTAATAAAAAGAAAATACGAACAACAATTAAATAACCTATAACACATTAATACTATTTTAAAAATGAAAAAAATTAAATCTATTTTATTTGCAACTGCATTATGTATTGGAGCCGTAAGTTTTACACAAGCGCAAAACAAAGTTGCTCATATAAACACACAAGAATTGATTACGGCGATGCCAGAAATGAAAGCTGCTCAAACTCAGCTTGAAACGCTAGGTAAAACCTATCAAACGGATATTCAAAATATGGCTACTGAGTTTCAAAATAAAGTTAAACAATATGATGCTGAGGCGTCATCTAAAACTCAAGAAGAAAATACTAAAAGAGCTCAAGAAGTCCAAACTATGGAACAAAACATTCGTCAGTTTCAAGGTCAGGCCCAGCAAGATCTTCAAACTAAAGAAATGGAGCTTTTAAAACCAATAACCGAAAAAGCAAAAGCTGCAATTTTAAAAGTATCAAGAGCTCAAGGTTTTGATTATGTATTAGACTCTGCTCAAGGTGTAGTTATTATGGCCGATGGCAAAGACTTACTTGACGATGTAAAAAAAGAATTAGGCATTTAAACCCTAATATACTTTAGGAGTACATTATAAAAAAAAGCTACCTTGCAAAAGGTAGCTTTTTTTATGATTCAAATTTATAACTTATGAGTACACTCCCTATAGGTATTTTCGATTCTGGTGTTGGCGGCACGACAGTATGGAAAGAAATCCATAAGCTTCTACCTCAAGAAAGTAGCATTTATCTCGCCGATAGCCGAAATGCGCCTTATGGCCCAAAAGCGAAGGACACCATTATTGAACTCTCTTCCAAAAACACCGAATATTTATTAAATAAAAACTGTAAACTAATAGTAGTGGCTTGCAATACCGCGACCACAAATGCCATAGATTATTTACGAAAAACTTATAATACCCCTTTTATTGGCATAGAACCCGCTATTAAACCTGCGGCATTACTAACCAAAACCAAGGCTATTGGTATTCTAGCGACAAAGGGAACCTTAAGCAGTTCTTTATTTTCGAAAACTTCAGACTTGATTACTAATAATATAAAAATTATTGAGCAAATTGGCGAGGGCTTAGTAGAGCTTATTGAAAATGGAAAACTACACTCTAAGGAGATGAAAGCTTTACTAAAACTATATCTACAACCCATGCTCGATGCCCATATTGATTATCTCGTTTTAGGTTGTACGCACTACCCCTATTTAATACCGTTACTTATAGATTTACTTCCAAAACACGTGAAAATTATAGATTCTGGAGAAGCTGTAGCACGGCAAACAAAAGTCGTTTTAAAACAACATAATTTATTAAACAACCAAATTGGCATAAAGTCAAAACACAATTTTTACACCAATGCCAATCCTAGTGTCCTACAATCCCTTTTAAATGAAAAATATAATGTAGAATATCTCGACTTTTAATAAAAGTCACACCAATTTAATTTTGAAATGTCGTATAGTTAATTTGAATTATTTCTTGCTTAGATGAGATACAAAATCAAAGCATAGCCAAAGTTATGGTTTTGTTATACCAAAATATGAGCGAAAAAGAACTGCGAAGCACATCATGAACACCTACATCATGAACACCTATTTATAAAATATAAAAATGTAAGTAAACGAATTATAGGTAACAATACATGGTTAATTTGGTACGATACATTAAGTTAAGAATTGCCACATTTGTTGACGATCTTTTGTTGGGTTGTAACCATAAAACACAAGAAAGGGACTGTAAAAATTATATATTCACGAAGGGGCTAATTTAAAGCTACAACCCTGCGAATAAAACCAGACGCTTTTTCGGGGAAACGTTCTACTCCTTAAACCAACTAGAATACTTTATATAGTTATCGGCAATACGATGTATTTCGCCAGAAACCAAAGCCTCACTAACGTCTCTTACTTTTTTTGCTGGCACTCCAGCGTAGATGCTTCCGGCCTCTACCCTAGTATTTTGGGTAACAACCGCTCCTGCAGCAATAATACTGTTGCTTTCTACAATGCAATTATCCATTATTATGCTACCCATTCCTACTAAAACATTATCGTGAATGGTGCAACCATGTACTATCGCATTATGCCCAATAGAAACATTATTACCAATATTTGTAGGTGATTTTTGATAGGTAGCGTGAATTACCGCACCGTCTTGCACATTGACTTTATTACCCATTTTTATATAATGAACATCGCCTCTAATTACAGCGCTAAACCAAACACTGCATTGGTTACCCATTTCAACATCGCCAACTATAGTAGCGTTTTCAGCGATGTAGCAATCTTCAGGAATTTGTGGTGATTTACCGTTTACTGGTTTTATTACTGGCATAGATTTGATTGTTTTTTATTCCCGCACATGCGGAAATCGCATTAAATATTATTATGGGCTTCTTTGAGTCCTTGTTTTTTATATCCGTATCGCCCCACGCCCGCAAAAATTAGCTGGAAATACGCATTCGTGCATTGCCCAACAAATTTCACAGATTTGCGCAAAATAAAACAAATATTTGTTTTTCAAAACGATAAAAGTGTCACTTAAAGGTAACTATTTATAAATTTATATCATTAATGTCCGACAAAAGACATAAGACCGCTTCGCTAATAGACATAAGAACCAAGACTTGATTCTAACTACAAGACTTGATTCTAACTAACTGATAAACAGAAGTACTTTAAATTAACAAAATAGCTCCTTTAAATCTTAATAATTATTTCAAATAAGCAAGGTGACATTTTAAAAAAAGTGCAAAGTTCTTAATTTTAAAAGGATTGACAGCATTTTAATATTTTTAATGGGACACTAGCTAATTTATGTGTTATACAGGACAAAAATTTTAAATAAAAACACAAAACGCACATATTCGTTATGTTGTAGTTTGCTCGTTATACAGACCTGAAAAATTCCATATAGGTTATTTTTTAAAATTTAATTTTTGTCGAGTGCTAAAACATTTATGATATTTCACGGACATTCAATTATTTTTTCCTGTTGTGCCCGAAAGCGTTTTTGTTAATAGTACAGTTAAAAAAAATGCTCCAATTTTTGAGTTTCCAGCCTATGCCAGGATTTTCTACTCGAAATAGGATAACAAATTTGATTTCTTTGATGGCGAAACCATAATTTCTTTTCCGTTGCTTAGCGCCACACTTCCACCTTTGCCCTTTCTGTATTTTACGACTTCGTTTACATTAACTAAGTACGATTTATGGACGCGAACAAAGCTAGCGTCCTTTAAAATAGTCTCAAAATGTTTTAATGTTTTACTTACTAATTTCTTTTTGTTGTTGTTTAAATAAATTTCGGTGTAATTATCGCTGGCTTTACAATATAAAATGTCGGCTGTGTTAATAACCTCAAAACCATTTTGTAACGGAATAGTAATTTTACCGTTAACCCCATTGGTTTTTGGTTTTAATATTTGGTTTTGAAGTGCCTCTTCCTTGGTTTTTATCTCGCTAACGTAATCTACTGCTTTTATAAGGGCGTCTATAGAAATAGGTTTCATTAAATAATAAGATGCATGAGCATTTAAAGCTTCAACAGCGTAATGATTATATGCCGTTACAAAGATGGTTTCAAAGCTAATATCACCAACTTTATCAAGCAAGTCGAAAGCATTTCCATAAGGCATTTCTACATCTAGAAAAATAAGGTCTAAATCATGATTTCTAATTAATACTAGAGCTTCTTCTACATTTTCTGCTTCGCCCAAAACGCTAACATTCGGACAATATTTTTTTAGATAATTCTTTAAAATTTGCCTACTATTTTCTTCATCTTCGACTATTATTGAGCTAAGTTTCATTGATCTCTTTTTTTAATATTTACTGCTTTTCATACTCACTTAAAAAATTAACTATTTAATACCAGCACTGTTTTAGAACTTAAAAAGACTTTTTAAACTTTTTTAAGGTGACCTCCACTTTTGTACCAGGATCGACACCTTTTTGCAAATCGTCAATAAAAACATCGACTTTGTCTTTATACATGCTGTTTAAAATTAATACTCTTTTTTTGATATTACCTAAGCCTTTGGAGTTTTGTTTTTGCTGATGCTCGGTTTTTAAGGCTTTCGAGTTTTCTCTTCCAATACCATCATCGCTAATAGTGATTTTAATTTCATCTGAGGCTGTTTGAACAATTGTAATGTTTAAATGGCCTTTGGTTTTCTTATACCTCAATCCGTGCCAAACTGCATTTTCAACATAGGGCTGCAATAACATGGGCGGAATCACAAAATCGTTTACAACAACATTCTTGTCTACAGTAATATTGTAATCAAACTTATTCTTAAATCTAAAATGCTCTAATTTGGTGTACAGTTCTAAAAGTTCAATTTCTTTTTCTAAAGGAATAAAATCGTTTTCACTATTCTCTAAAACGGCACGCATTAATAACGAAAAATCGGTTAAATATCTATTTGCTGCGCGCTCATCGTTTGATGCTATAAAACTATTAACCGAGTTTAGTGCATTGAAAATAAAATGCGGATTCATTTGAGTTCGCAAGGTTTTTAAAGCCAACAAATTATTCGCTAACCGTTGTTGTTTAATAGATTTAAACATTAAAAATGCTAAAATTAAGAGCAGTAAAACTCCAGCAATTAGTGAATAGATTATCAATTTTTGGCGTTTCGCTTGCTCTGTACTGAGTTGATATTTGCTTTCTGAAAGTGCTCTCTCGCTTTCTAAGCTTAAAATGCGGTTTTGTTTTGCAGCAATATCTTTGCTAAATTGAATGGCTTGGGTGATATCTTTTTCTTTTTTAGAGTACACTTTATCAACCAAATCTACATAATTTTGATAGGCTAAAAGCGCTTTATCAAACTCGCCAGCATCGCGTAAAACTTCAGACAATTTTCGAGTGGCATCTTTTTGAACTAATAAATCTTCTTTTCCATCGGCTTCATTAATACTTCTTTTAAGATAAGTTATGGCCTGTTCGTAGTCTTTTTGCAAAGCATAAGCATTTCCAATTTTATAGTTTTGTTGCTGTGGAGTTAAGGCACTCTCATTCTCGAATACAGAATCGTCTTCTATTTCATTTATTGCTTTTAATGCTTCTTTACGCAATTGAATTTCGCTAGAATAGTCGCTTAAATTATTCTGAAAATCGGCGACTTTGATTTTCTCTTCAAGGCCTCTTTTTTTATTTTGAGTCTTGGCTAATTTTAAAGATTCATTAAAATAACCCTTTGCCTTATCAAACTCTCCTTTTGCATCGTAAACTTGTGCTATCTTAGAATTTAAATCGGTTACTTTCGGAGTTATTAAATGTTTTTCCGCGACTTTTAAACCTTCACCATAAGCTTGTAAGGAAGCCTCAAACGACTTGGTATTCTGGTGTACATCGCCAATGCCCTCGAAAACAGTAATTAATTGCCAATTAGAAAGTTCGTTTTTGTTAATGGCGTTATAGGTAGCTAAACTTTCTTGATAGTTTTTATTAAGTTGGTAAGCTTTTGCCAATTTTATTTTTACCGCATGATTAGTCGTGTTTTGAATGCTCAATCTATAATTCGAAACCGCTAAATCGTACTGCTTCCAATAGGTATAAATATCACCTAAAAGCTGGTAGGCCTCACTGTTTTCTTTAACGGTTCTACTATTTTTTAAAGCCTCTGCTATAAACTCTATACTCTTTTTAGCATCTTTTTTTAAGTAGAACTCTGCAGAATCTAAAAGCGAATTAAAAGCTTGTGTAGGAGCCCTAGAAGTGAAAATCGCCTTAGCACTGGTGGCCATAACCTTATTGGGTAGCATCTCAATTGTTATAGGTTCGCTATGGTTTATAGTACGGTAAATCGTTTCGAAGTCTTTATGCCTAATAATTAACTCCTCTCCTTTTTTGGTTTCAATCTTGAATTCTCCTCTGGCATTTGTAGCGGTATATGCGCCGCCACTAGTTTCAATATTGACATCTGCAATAGGTTGGTAGGTAATTGTTTCTATTACGGTTCCCTGAAGACTAATTGTTTTACCCGCCGTTGCAACCTCGTTTTTTTTCTGCGCAAGCGCAAAACTTATGTTAAAAACAAGGCCTAATAAACTAATGTATTTAACTAAAAAGGTCATGGCACACTATATAATAGCTAAACTTACGCACTTTCTTTGTTATAATAAAACGATAGAATTAAAATTCTTATGGTTTTTTAACTGAAAAAGACCTGTTTATACATCAAAAAGTTATATTCACTCATGCACTTCCCCGTTTTACTCATTCTTGTTTTTATAAGAATTAGTTTGATTTTAGTTTTACATAAATCAAAAGTCCTAAAAGGGGCTTAAAAAACAATATCTTATGAAAACATATCTTAACACATTATTGCTTAGCGTGGCTCTTATAAGTTTCACGTACTGCAATGCAACCCACAACAGGACAGATACCGATTTAACAGCAACCGAAAACGTAGTGAACAAATCAAATAAACAGTATATTAAAGTCGCACTTTTGCTAGACACCAGTAATAGTATGGATGGTTTAATAGATCAGGCAAAAGCACAACTTTGGGATATTGTTAATGAGTTGTCTTACGCAAAATGCAACGGCCATAAACCGCAATTGCAAATTGCTTTATACGAATATGGAAATGATAACTTAAATGCGGCAGAAGGTTATATCAGACAAGTTTTAAGCTTTAGTGAAGACCTTGACGAGATCTCAAAGGAGTTGTTTTCTCTAACCACCAAGGGGGGCAATGAGTTTTGCGGACAAGTGATTCAAACAGCATTAAATCAATTGAAATGGGGCGATAATCCAGACGATTTAAAACTTATTTTTATCGCAGGAAACGAGCCTTTTACTCAAGGAAAAATTAATTATCAAGCGGCCTCGACCAATGCAAAAGAGAAAGATGTCACTATTAATACTATTTTTTGTGGCGATTACAGACAAGGTGTTTCTATGCTTTGGCAAGATGGTGCACGTTTAACCAATGGCGACTATATGGCTATAAATCATAATAGCGCTACAGTACATATTGCCTCGCCTTATGATGATATTATTTTAGGTTTAAATGAGAAACTAAACAGTACTTATGTTATTTATGGGCAGGTTGGAAGACAAAAACTAGAATTACAAGCAGAGCAAGACGAAAATGCCAGCTCATACAGTAAAGCCAATGCGGTAAGCAGAACGGTAAGCAAAAGCTCCCACCTTTATAAAAATACCTCTTGGGATTTAGTTGATGCCGAGGCCGAAACAGGTTTTAAATACGAGGCATTAAAACAAGACCTGTTGCCCAAGAACTTAAAAGGAAAATCGGAGACCGAAATAAAAGCTTATATCACCAAAAAACGACATGAACGTGAGGCTATTCAAAAAGAAATTCAAGCATTAAATACAAAACGTAAAAAACACATTCAAGAGCACAAGAAACAAAGCGCCAACGGTTTAGAAAACGCCATGACACAAGCCATAAAAGAACAAGCTAAAAGAAAAAAATATACTTGGAATTAAAAATATATTAGAAATCTTAATATGGCTATTTAGGTAGACTAAACTACGTAGTAGCCATATTTATATGGGATCAGTCCTTCTAAAGGCGTTATTAACTGAGAACGCAGGCCTGTAAACCACCCTAAAAAGATGAAATAAAATGTAATTTCTCAAATCTTAGCAAACCCTCAACAACAATCAAATAAATAGAGTCATAAATATTTCTTTCGTATTTTTACACAAAAATTAGCGAAAATGAAGAATTTCAAAGTTACTGTTAAAGAAACATCTAATAATAGTATTGTAAAGTTTGAGTTAAACCAATTTATAACAAAACACCAAAGTTTCGAGTTTAATAATATTGATGAGGCCAAATCCTCGCCATTAGCACAGCAATTATTTTACTTGCCTTTTGTTAAAAAAGTATACATAACCAGTAGTTTTATCGCTGTAGAGCGTTATAATATTCTAGAATGGCACGAAGTTCAAGACGAAGTGGCCGAGCAAATTGAAAGCTATCTTAACGATGGTGGTATTGTTGTAGAAGACACCAACACCCCTAAAAAAGTACCGGTAACCGTCTATGCTGAAAGTACACCAAACCCAACAGTAATGAAGTTTGTTGCCAACAAAAAGTTGGTTACAACACTTTTTGAATTCACATCGATT
Organism: Oceanihabitans sp. IOP_32; assembly: GCF_009498295.1. Classification (NCBI taxonomy): domain Bacteria; kingdom Pseudomonadati; phylum Bacteroidota; class Flavobacteriia; order Flavobacteriales; family Flavobacteriaceae; genus Oceanihabitans; species Oceanihabitans sp. IOP_32. The sequence continues at coordinate 974,529 of NZ_CP040813.1, forward strand.
GATGATGCTAAACCATCTCCCTTGGCTACCGAGCTATTTCACTTTCCTTTTGTTAAAAGTGTTTTTCTGGACGAAAACTACGTGTCTATTACCAAATACGATATCGCAGAATGGCAAGATATTACTAACGAAATCCGTGAGTTTATAAAAAGCTATATTGAAAACGGAAAAGATATAGTACTCACAAATGCTGTAGAATCTCAAAAGAACTCAAACCCTAAATTAGACACGCATTTTGAGTCGTTAGATGCGATTTCAAAAGACATCATAACTATACTTGATGAGCACGTAAGACCTGCTGTAGCCAGCGATGGAGGAAATATTCAATTTATCGCTTACGATAGCGAAAGCAAAAACGTAAGCGTTATGTTACAAGGTGCCTGTAGCGGTTGCCCATCCTCGACCTATACTCTAAAAAATGGTATAGAAAATATGCTAAAACAAATGTTACCTGGTAAAATAAATAGCGTTGAGGCCATAAACGGATAAGTTCAAAGTTATCGGTTCCTCATTTGGTAAAAAATAGGTTGCACTTAAAATTGCTGGTGAGATTTTCGCCTTAATGCTGTATTTCTTAAAGTTTAAATGTGGTTTATTTTAATACCAATTTAATTTTGAAATATCGTATGGTTAATTTGAATTATTTTTTGCTCAAATGAGATCGAAATCGCAGATTCACGAACTCGTTATTTTACGGCAATATGGGCGTGAGCTAAAATTAAAGCATAGCCAAAGTTATGGTTTTGTGTTATACCGAGATATGGGCGAAAAAAACGGATTGTATACGAGATTACGTTGTTAATTTCGTATTACTAGAACAAGGGCATAATTTATCGCTCAATTTATACCCCTTCTTATCGTATCACACCAATATTTTTAACGCCTAAATTATGAAACAAGAACACAGTAACGAGCTTATAAACGAAACGAGTCCGTATTTAATTCAACATGCTCATAATCCAGTACATTGGAAACCGTGGACACCTAAAACATTAGATCTGGCCAAAGCTTCAAATAAATTAATGCTTATAAGTATTGGGTATTCGGCCTGCCATTGGTGCCATGTAATGGAGCGCGAGAGTTTTGAAGACCACGAGGTTGCACAACTTATGAATTCTCATTTTATTAATATAAAAATTGATAGAGAAGAGCGACCAGATGTCGATCATGTTTATATGAATGCTGTGCAATTAATGACAGGTAGTGGCGGCTGGCCGCTAAACGTAATAGCTTTACCAGATGGAAGACCCCTTTGGGGAGGCACCTACTTTAAAAAAGAACAGTGGATTGATGCTTTAAAACAAATTGCTAAACTATATATCGAAAAACCTGAAAAAATTTACGAATATGCCGATAAATTAGAGCGTGGTATTAAAGCTTTAGATCTTGTAAACTTAAATAAGGACAAACCCGTTTTCGAAAAACCTTTTATAGACCAGGCCCTAAAAAACTGGTCTAAAAACTTCGACAATACTTATGGAGGCATGGGCAGAGCACCAAAATTTATGCTGCCCAACAACTACCATTTTTTACTGCGATATGCCCACCAAACTAAAGATAAAACACTCGAAGATTTTGTGAATTTAACTTTACAAAAAATGGCTCATGGTGGGGTGTACGACCATATTGCTGGTGGTTTCTCAAGATATGCCGTCGATACAAAATGGCACATCCCCCATTTCGAAAAAATGCTCTACGATAATGGTCAATTGGTTAGCCTATACGCCGATGCTTACCTGGTTACAAAAAACAACTTGTACAAAACGGTAGTTACCGAAACTCTGGAATTTATAAAGCAGGAGATGACAGCCAGTAATGGCGCATTCTATTCGGCATTAGACGCCGATAGTAAAACACCAGAAGGCCATAGTGAAGAGGGAGCCTTTTATGTCTGGACTAAGGCCGAGCTTAAAACTCTATTGAAAAAAGATTTCGACTTGTTTTCGGCCTATTATAATGTGAATTCATACGGGTTATGGGAACAGCATAATTATGTGCTCATACAAAAAGACGATGATACCGAATTCATTAAGAAACACCATATTACTTTCGACGAGTTAACTAAAAAGAAAACACACTGGAAAAAAACCCTTTTAAAAGCCAGAAATAAAAGAGCTAAACCTAGTCTAGACGACAAAACACTAACCTCATGGAATGCCATAATGCTGAGAGGTTACGTGGATGCCTATCGCGTTTTTGGTGATGTTAACTATCTCGCTTGCGCGGAAAAAAACGCAAATTTTATAATAACCCATATGTTGCGAGAAGATGGTGGTTTAAATCGAAATTACAAAAACGGAAAAAGCAGCATTAACGGATTTCTCGAAGATTACGCTGCTACCATAAACGCGTTTTTAGCACTTTACGAAAACACTTTAGATGACACCTATTTAATTCGTGCAAAACATTTAACAGCTTACACCTTCGATCATTTTTTTGATGATAAAAGCAGCATGTTTTATTTCACTTCTAATGAAGATGAATCGTTAGTATCAAGAAGCATTGAATATCGCGACAATGTTATTCCGGCTAGTAATTCCGTTATGGCTAAAAATCTTTTTAAGCTAGCACATTACTTTGAAAATGCACGATATAGTGAAACTGCTATAACTATGCTTAACAATATGAAACCAGAAATGCAAGACTACCCTTCTGGGTATTCAAATTGGTTTGATCTCATGTTAAATTACATCCTTCCCCATTACGAAGTGGCTATTATTGGTCATGCAGCCAAACAAAAAGTAAACAAATTAAACAAAACCTATTTACCTCATACACTTATTGCTGCAAGTACCGCAGCGAGCACTATCCCCATTTTAAAAAATCGGTACAAGCCCGATAAAACATTGATATACGTTTGTATGAATAAAAGCTGCCAATACCCCGTAAGCCAAGTTACAGAAGCTTTAAAACTATTAAAAGATTGATTGTGTATTAAGTCTTAAGTTATTTCTTTATTCTAGCGTTTGTAAGTATTGTATACTCTAAAAGGCGTCTTAGGCGTAATACCCTAATGAATTGAAATTACCACAATGTAAAAGATTAAGGTTGATTGCACTATTTCCAATTGTTAACTAGTACCTCTTAATTCGTTTTTAACTGCAAAGTATTCGTTTTATATTTGTGTTATTCAAAACAATATTTAATTAAAAACAATAAAAATATGGAATTACAAATGTGGATTGACAAAGGTTTTAATTTAATAACAAGTTTTGGCCCAAAGCTTATTGGTGCTATTCTTATATGGTTTGTTGGATTGTGGTTAATTAAAAAATTATTACATGCTGCGAGAAAATTAATGGAAGTAAGACAGTATGATTTAAGTCTTCAAAAATTTTTAATAAACCTTTTAAACTGGACCTTAAAAATTGTTTTAATAATTGCATTGCTGGGCACTATAGGTGTTGAGACGACATCGTTTGCTGCTATTTTAGCCTCTGCTGGTCTAGCCGTTGGTTTGGCTTTACAGGGGTCTTTAGGCAATTTTGCTGGTGGTGTTTTAATTATGATATTTAGACCTTTTAAAATTGGCGACTATATTGAGGCACAAGGTGAAGCCGGTACAGTTAAACAAATTGAAATATTTACAACAAAGCTAACAACCCCAGATAACAAAGAAATTATTATCCCTAACGGAAGTTTGTCTAATGGCAATATTACAAATTACAGCACCGAAGCCACCAGACGTGTAGATTTCACTTTTGGAGTTGGCTACGACTCGGATATTAAAGAGACTAAAGCTGTTATTTTGGATGTTATTAAGTCGAATCCCGCTATTTTAAGCGATCCGGCACCTGCCGTGAACATTTCAGAATTAGGAGATAGCGCTATAAATTTCTTTACGCGAGTTTGGGTGAAAAAAGAAGATTACTGGGATGTTAATTGGGATATTATTGAGCGCACTAAAGAAGCCTTAGATGCTGCTGGTATCGATATCCCCTACCCTCATCAAGTACAAATACAGCAAAAAGCTTAAGTGTTTTTTGGCTTTAAGGCTACAAAATCTTTTAAATAATAAGGTTCAAAATAAGCGACATCTTCAAAGTCGCTTATTTTGTATTTACTATAAGCTATAGCACTCATTTCGTTTGCCGATGGAAGTTTATCTTCAATAAAAACAGCATTAGAATGACGGATAAGTGCTTTAGTCTTTTCAACACCATTGCCAATAAAGTACACCTTTTGGTGTTCTAAATATTCCGCGAAAGCGTTTTCATCTAAAATCTGTGCTTGAGTATCTCGTATTTGATTAAAACCAGCATTAAAAACAGCCGAATACACTTCCAGCCGTCTGGCATCTAACATGGCAACAACCACACCATCTTTAGCCTGAACCTGATGCGCTAAAGCCTCTAAGGTTGGAACCGAAATTAAGGGTTTGTTTAAGGCAAAACAAAGGCCTTTTGCTGCCGATACCCCAATACGTAATCCAGTATAAGAGCCGGGACCTTTACTTACTGCGATAGCACTTAATTGACTTGAATTTATCTGGCCTTGCTTTAAAACGGCGTCTATGTATAGATGCAGACGCTCTGCATGAGAGTAGTTTGTATCGTAATCTTCTTTTAAAACCAAAGTCTCACCGTTTTTTGAAAGTGAGACCGAACAATTGGTTGTAGCTGTTTCTAAATTTAGAATATATGTATCCATTTATACTTTAAAAATGTAGAGCAATCAAGTTTTACTTAAAATCGAAATAAAAGCCCTTAAAACGTTTGTAAACTATGAAGCCCAAGTTTTATTTTAATCGACTAAAGATTTACCCATGTAAAAATCTAAAACTTTTGTCTTAAAAACAAAATCGTATTTTGCGTTTACTAAAGACGATTGTGCATTGATAAATTGTAATCTAGCTTGCTCGAGATCGAAAGCTGTTATGTTTCCAATATCAAAACGTTCTTTCGAGTTGTTAAAGGAAAGTTCTTGAGAATCTAAAGATTTATTAGCAGCAATGTAGGCCTTTAGAGCCGCTTGAGCATCGGTATAGGCACGTTGTATATTGGCTTCTAAGTCTAACTTGGCTTGATCTAAGCGCAATTTACTATTGTTTTCCTGAATTTTAGATTTAGCCACCGACGTTTTGTTTTGAAATCGGGAAAAAATAGGAATGGCAATATTAAGATTAAAACTATGCCCTTTATTATCGTTTATTTGATCGAGAAAAGCCGCTTCGTTGTCCACTAAATTTGAATAAAATGCATTGGTACCAAAACCATAACCTAAAGACACATTTGGCATATAACCACTTTTAGAAATTTTAGTATTTAATTGGGCATTTTCGATGTTTTTCTCGGCAATTATAATCTCACTTCTATTTTCTAAGGCAAAATTTAAAATTGGTTTAGCATCTTTATACATTAGTGCTTCAGAGGGCGCGCTAACATCAATAATCTCGACATCAAAACCATCAAAAGGCACTTGTAACAACTGGGACAATGTAAGTAGCGACAATTCGAAATTATTTTCGGCAATAGTAACTTGTTGCGCATCTCGGCTTAGGGTGGCTTCGGCATCAAAAATATTAGCTTTAGGCTGCACGCCGGCATCGACTAATGCCTTTACTTGTGTGAGCTGTTTTTTACTAAACTCGTACTGCGATTTTGCGATTTCTAAATTCTCTCTATTGAATAAAACGTTTAAATAGGAGTTAACAACATTTAAAGAAATATCGTCTTTAATACGTGTTAACTCTAAATTATTAATCTCTTGATTTAAGTGCGACTGCTTGTATAGATTTAAAGTTCTAAACCCATTAAAAACACTCTGCGAAACATTAACACCTAAACTTGTAGAATGGCTTGTTCGATCTGCAAATATCCCTTGAGCTACCAAGCTGGTTCCAATGTTAAGGCCTTGAGAGGCATTTGCACTAACAGATGGTAAAAACTGCCCTTTAGCGGCTCTAATATCTTGCTCACCTGTAAGCAACGCATTTTCGGTTTGCTTAATAGATATGTTGTTCTCGAGTGCATGTGCAACAGCCTCTTGTAGCGTCCATTTTTTATCTTGAGCAAAGGTCGATACGGTTAATAATGCACTAAAAACTAAAACGACTTTTTTAATCTTTACCAAGCTTCTAAAACCTGGTAAAACACTAGAGCTACTATTAATCATCATCTTCATTGTCTTTTGATGCTTTATTCCACACTTTAACTTTATCATTTTCTTCAACACCTTCAGTAATTTCTACGTTTATACCATCGGATAACCCCAGTGTAACATTACTTTTTTCAAATTTACCATCTTCTTTTAGTATTTCTACAAAAGGCTCTTCGGTTATTCTATTGTACTGCAATAGCGCTTCTCTAATTGCTAAAACACTATCTTTACTTTCAATATCAATTTCGGCATTAGCACTGTAACCTGCTCTAATGTTCACATTGGGTTCGATGTCGACATCGGCCTTTATAGTAAATTGTACAGCGCCACTTTCTTCTTGACCTTTAGGTGCTACAAACGTAAGTTTTGCAGGAAATACCTTGTCGTTAATAGCGCCCAGTAATACTCTAATTTCTTTACCTTCTTCAAGTTTACCAACTTCGGCCTCGTCTACTTTGCCTTCAAAAATCATAACACTCATATCTGCAATAGTAGCAATGGTTGTACCCGCATTAAAATTGTTACTTTCTATAACTTGATCGCCTTCGCGAACCGGGATTTCTAAAATAGTCCCTGGTATTTGAGCCACAATATTAGTATTTGCTGAGCTTCCGCCAGAGATTGAGCCCCGTTTTATAATTTGATAATCGTTTTGTGCTTGCCTTAAGGCCTCTTTGGATTGATTAAATGAAAGCTCACTATTTTCGATATCTTGCTGGGAGATAACGCCTTTTTCAAAAAGCGCTTTATTTCTTTCATATAAAATTTTAGAATTATCGAACGACAGTTTAGAGGAAGATATTCTACTTTTTGCGCTTACCAGACTTTGCTCGTTAGGAACCACTCTAATTTTAGCAATTAGGTCGCCTTTTTTAACAATATCGCCTTCCTCAACCAGTATTTCATCGACTATGCCAGAGATTTGAGGTTTTAACTCAATTTCTTCTTCGGGATTTAATTTACCAGTAGCCACCGCTTTTGTGTTAATTGAGGTGTAAAAAGGGGACTCTGTTTTGTATTCTATCACACCTTTTGAGTTAGCATCTCTAAAGTATTTTAAAACGAATGCTAGTGCTATAATAGCAACGATTACAAAAATAATTTTTACTGTTTTTTTCATATGGAATTCTTATTGTTTCAATGTCTTAAAAAGGCCGTTCTATTTTGGGGAATCAATATTTCTTAAATTAACACCTATTTTTTGCTTGTTTACTCTTCTCGTAAGGCATCTATTGGTTTAACACTTGTGGCTTTAAACGCCGGAATTAATCCTATTAAAGTACCCAAAACTACTAAAATTATTAAAGCTATAAATACCACAGCTATGGATACAGATGCGTTTACTATGGTGGCATCTGGACCTTGACCAAAGGCGGCATCTAAGGCTATTAAAATCCATCCGCCCGAGATAATCCCGAATAAACCAGCAACAAGGGTTAAAAATACAGCCTCGACCACAATTTGCCTTTTTATTTCGAATGGTGTTGCTCCTAAAGCACGCCGTACACCAATTTCTTTGGTGCGTTCTTTTACGGTAATTAATAAAATATTACCAATAGCAAAAACCCCAGCAATTAAAGTTGCAATACCTACAAACCATGTTAAAAACTGCATACCTGTTAAAAAACCCGTGATTTTAGCAAACTCATTACCCAAATTAAAGCTACCAAAAGCGCGTTTATCGTTAGGATGAATGCTGTTTAAGTTTTTGAGTAGGAGCTTCGCGTCCTCTTCAATTTGTTTGATGTCGAACTCGGGTTTACCAGTTATCATCATCCAGCCAATTTGGTTCCCTTGATTGTATATTTGCTGAAAAGTGGTAAAGGGGATATGAATATCGGAGGTTGGCCCCATGTTTACATTTCCGTTTTCAAACATACCAACAACCATAAAATTTATATTGTTAATTTGTATGTATTCACCAATAACCTCTTCGTCTTTATCAAAGAGTTGTTTGTAGATTTCTTCTGAAATGACAACGGTTTTTTTGTTATCATCAATATCATTTTGGTTAATAAAACGGCCGTGAATTAATTTCTTCTTCTGAACTTTATCTAATAAGGGATAATCGCCATTAACACTAAAGTTACCAGAGAGGAATTTTCTAACCACTTGGGCTTGGGTTTGATTTCTAGGTACTACAAACTCTATTCCGTTAACATTTTGCTCGACTTTTTTAGCATCAGTCAAGGTTAATTGCACCTGTTTTCCTTCTTGAAAGCCTTTAAAGGGCTTACTAGTACTTTGCCCCCAAACAAAAACACTGTTGGTTGCAAAACTTCCAAATAATCTATTAAAAGAGTTTTCTAAACCTTTTGCAGAGCCCAACAAGCCTATTAGCAGTAAAATACCCCACCATACACCAACCATAGTAAGTATAGACCTAAGCTTATTTTTACTAAAGCTGTCGTACACTTCTTGCCAGGTGTCTCTTGCGAATAAAAATTTAAACATAATTAATCGTTTCTTAATGCTACAATAGGTTTTATTTGTGATGCTTTTTTTGCTGGTAAATATCCTGCAATAGCACCCGCTGTAATTAAGGTAAGTGTTGCTCCAATTACAAGACTATTGCTTACGCTGGGGTTTTTTATAAAATAGGTTTCTAAACTAGGGCCAACGAGTTCTAAAACTCCAACTCCTAATATTAACCCCACATAACCCGCTATGGCTGTTATTAAAATAGACTCTAATAAAATGATGGCGACTATAGATCTTGGCGACGCACCTAAAGCTTTACGAATACCAATTTCTTTTGTGCGCTCTTTTACAATAAAAATCATGATATTACTCACCCCAACCACACCGGCTATTAAGGTTCCAAAACCAATGACCAAAATGATTACAGTTAATCCACCAGTCATAGCATCAATTTGCTTTGATCCCTCGGCCATATTACGAACTCTAATGGCACGCTGATCACTACTAGCCACAGAGAAACGGTCCTTTAACTTTCTAGTTAATAAACTGCTAAATGCCAAAGCTTGATTATAATTCATCTCTGGATTATAAGTGAGGTTTATTTGGTCTATATAATCGTTATTGCCATATAAATGCTGTGCGGTTGTTATAGGCATATACACTATGCGCTCTTCATTATCGTTGCCATCGTCTGTGAAAATTCCAACAACTTTGTATTGTATCCCGTCCAGATTTATATATTTACCTAAGGCTGTAGTTTTTAAAAACAGGTCTTCTTCTACCAAACGACCAATTATAACGACTTTAGTCCTATTTTTTAAATCGTTTTGATTGATGTATCGTCCTTCTTTTATCTGTGTTTTTTCTAAAAACTGATGATCGGGATGAACCGCTCTTAAGCTGTAACTGTTTTGTTCGTTTCGAAAAGAGGCCTGGACGTTTCTGTACAGTCTCGCGGTTATAAATTCCACTTTATCGCCAAAGTCGTCTTTTATATACTCTAAATCTTCGTTTTTAAATTGAATTTGTCTTCCAGCTTGCAAGCCTTTATGGGCTTTAGTAGTTTGGCCAGAACGTATAAATATGGAGTTTGTAGCATCATCAGCAAAAGCCTCTTGAAATGTGTTTTGCAATCCGTTAGCTATACCAAAAAGAATGGTAAATAACAATATAGCAAAGGCCACAGTAAAGCCAGACAACAAGCTTCTGACTCTGTTTTTATTAATACTCTGAAATATTTCGCGCCAAAGGTCTATATCAAACATACTGTTCTGCCCTTACCTGTTCAACTTTTTTATCTTCCATGATGACCCCATCGCGCAATCTTACAATACGTTTACACATGTTTGCAATATCTTCTTCATGGGTTACCATTAGTATGGTTTTACCTTCGTCGTTTAATTGTTGGATAAAGGCCATAATCTCATACGAAGTCGTGGTATCTAAAGCACCCGTAGGCTCATCGGCTAATAATAATTTAGGGTTTGCTGCCAAAGCCCTCGCAATGGCGACACGTTGTTTTTGCCCTCCAGATAACTCTTTTGGTAAATGATGCGACCAATCTGCTAAACCCACTTTTCCTAAATGAAACATGCCTAGCTCCAAACGTTGTTTACGTTTCATACCTTGATAATACAGGGGAAGCGCCACATTTTCGATTGCTGTTTTGTAATTGATGAGATTAAAGGATTGAAAGATAAATCCTAAAAACTTGTTTCTGTAAACGGCTGCTTTTTTCTCGGTAAGGTCTTTTATTGGCAATCCATCTAGTATGTACTCACCTTCGTCGGCCTCATCTAGCATCCCAATAATATTGAGTAATGTAGATTTTCCAGATCCTGAAGAGCCCATTATGGCAACCATTTCGCCTTCGTCAACATTGAGGTCTATACCTTTTAATACATGCAAACTAGAATCGCCTATAGGATAGGATTTATGAAGCTGACTAATTTTTAACATACGCTTTTATAAGTTTAGGTTAGCTGTACTGCTTTTTAATTAGACTAAGTTCGCAAAGAAATGTTACAAATTTGTAAAAAAACTTAGTTATTTTTTTAAAGTACTGTATTTTCTGTATATAAAATACCCCCATGCCCGCAACTAAAATATAAGGAATGGCCATTAAGTAAACAATACCATCGTTAATACTTTGAGCCGTGGCCTGGCCTTCTTCACTTTCTAAAACGGCGCGACACATAGCACACTGTGCACTTGTTTTAAGAACAAAGAAAAGCGAAAAAAGGATAAAAACTATTTTGTGTTTCATGACTTTAAGTTTCAATTAACACCTTTTGCTAATTACAACAAAGTTAGTTAAAAGAATGCTTTTAGGCTAGAAGATTGTTCCAAAATTGACTGTAAAGATAGTACGAAGGTCTTGCCTTAGCTTTATTATTAAAACAATCAAAACCCATGTTTTTTTTTAATTAGCCAGAAACAAATTGTTTTTAAGCTGTTCGCTTTAATCTAGATATTTACCTAAGCGTAATGCTTGATTGTAGGATTAATTGCAAGACCCCAAGGCTATGTATAGTAAGGCGAAATCATAATATAAACAACAACTCCCGATACGGCCACATAAAGCCATAGCGGAAAGGTGATTTTTGCTATTTTTTTATGTTTCTCAAAATTATTGGTAATAGCTCTTACATAAGTAATTAATACAAATGGAATTACCGCAACCGACAATATAATATGCGTTAACAATATAAAATAATAGATGTATTTTATTGTACCCTCGCCTCCAAATTTTGTAGAATCGCTAGTCATGTGATAAGCCACATACATAAGTAAAAAAAGCACTGAACACGCGATGGCGATTTTCATCAAATTCTCGTGTAGCTTAATGTTTTTGTTTTTAATCGCAATAACACCCATCACTAAAATAATAGCTGTTATCGCATTAATGGTAGCGTAAATGGGTGGTAAAAAACTTAAAGGTTCTACATTCGGGATTTTAACGCTAAACAAAGCCGCGACCACAATAGGTATAATAATAGATAGTACAACTATAATTTTATTGTATTTGGTGGCGTCTAAAATAGGTTTCTCATTATTCATTGGGCTTTAAAATTTAAAATGGGGCTTATGCCATTGTTTAAAAAAATCGTCTGGTGTAGCAGTTTTTTAGGGATATTACTCGCTTAATAATTTTTTAATATCGGCCTTTAGTGCACTTATTTGTTCTTCTGCGCCATCTTCATCGAATTTCTCTTCTATAGAGGCGATACCGCGGTAATAAATTATAGGGTTTCCAAACTTGTCGATTCTAGAGCGGATAAAACCATTTTTGTCAATTAAAGCAAAATTACCTGAATGCTCGAAACCTCCCGCTGCCTCTTCATTTTCGCCAGTGTATAAATTAAAGCCTTCATTTGCTAATTTGTAAATAGTCTCTTGGTCGCCAGTTAAAAAGTGCCAGTTAGGGTTTGTTACACCGTATTGGTCTGCATAATCCTTAAGAACTTCTGGCGTATCGTACTTGGGGTTTATAGTGAATGATGCCAAGCCAAAATCTTCAAAACCTTCAAAGGTATTTTGGATATGAACCAGATTGGCATTCATTCGCGGACAAATGGTTGGACAGGTTGAAAAGAAAAATTCTATCACATAAACCATACCCTCGTAATCTTTATTAGTTATGGTTTTTCCGTGTTGATTTGTAAATGAAAACTCGGGCACTTTTTTTGCCTCACCATTAATTTCTATAAAAACTAAATTGGAAGTTGATGTTTTATTACCAACCGCAAAATCGCTTCTACTTTCTTGGCGTATCACATCGTTATTAGTAATTCTATCTATTATTTTGGGTACAAAAATAATCCCAAATACAAGGATAATAAATGCTATCCCAATGTATGAATAATTTGTTTTTTTGCTCATATCTTTTTTTTAAACAGTTGTTAGTCGTTTGTGAGTTATTGGCTTTAATTGACCTAAACACTTGTACTTTAACGTTAATTTACTGCGTTTAAATCGCTTGCTCTTCTGGCCTCCGAATCGAATTCGCCTTTACGCCTTTGGCGATATTCTGTAAATAAAATCCTTAAATCGTCACTCATTTTATTTTTAATTTCAGCAACTTCAATACCATCGTAGGCGTACAATCCGTAAACCGGCTTATCCTTTTCAATCTCTTTATCGGTTCTATCGTCTAATCTGCCGCGTTGGCTTAAATCCTTATCGATAATAAACACGTGGTTCGAGGACAAATCATCGTTAAGATCGGTTTTAGAAGCTAAACTAAAAAACAAACGCTGAATTTTATTAGGCTCGGCAAAAACAAAGTGCCAAAAACGTAAATCTTCGTAAGATGCTATTTCTCTTTTTAATTCTTTAACCGCGTCCTCGGTACCAATTGGGGCTACTATAACCACTTGAAACCGCTTAAACCCTTTAAATTTATCGTAAACCAATTCTTTTAAATTAGAGGTTGAGATAAGATTATCTAAGGGGGCATTACCAACAAAACCGAGCACGGTTATATGGTTTTTTAAAACGATAGTTTCGCCAGAATCTGAAGAAAACCCATCTAAATCCATCACAGTTTCGTTCACCACATCTAAAGGCTCGTAATGGTGTGTTGCAGGATACAAAAACAATAAAAATGTTACGGGAAGGAAGAATAAAACTCCTAAAACAATATAACGGGTAATCTTCTTAAAATTCATAACAATTTTAATTTTTTTTGTGAAAAAATCTAATACCAATTTAGTTTTGAAATGTCGTATTATTAATTTGAATTATTTTTTGTCCAGATGAGATATAAAATCAAAGCATAGCCTGAGTTATGGTTTTATTTTATACCGAAATATGGGCGAAAAAGAAACGAATTATATGCGGCATGACATGGCTAATTTGGTATAACCTACAAAGGTGTTTACAAAAATAAAAAAAGACGGTTTAAAAACCGCCGTTATCTTCTTAATTAACACTTTAATTATCCCAGTGTAAATTTAAATATACTGGTTAAAAATCACTTTTGATAAACCCATCTTGCAGTACATTAAAAATATACCCACCATCTTGAAGAATAATAAAAATTATATACAAAATTAAAAAGGTTGTACCAAAAACAACAACTCGTCTCAAGCCTCTTGCTTCATCCCGCATGTGCATAAAATCCCATGTGATATAGTAGGCTTTCACAATAGTTAAAATAATAAATATCCAGTTTAAAAGGCTCATCCCCATAAAACTAGTCATTAATACAGTGGGCTTAAATATCCCTAGAATTACTTCTACGGCTGTTACTAAAGACAACAGAATTAATACGCCCCATATTTTCTGTTTATTAGATTTAAATTTTATTAAACCTCTAAATATTTCCAATTTATGTGCTTCTTCAGCCATATCTAAAACTAATTATCTAAAAATTATACCAAGTAGAAAAATGTAAATACAAACACCCATACCAAATCTACAAAGTGCCAATACAAACCAACTTTTTCAACCATCTCATAACTATTTCTACGCTCGTAGGTTCCAATGACCACGTTAAAAAATATTATGATATTTAAAATCACACCCGCCGTTACGTGAAACCCATGAAAACCCGTAATAAAGAAGAAGTAATTTGCAAATACTGTAGGTCCGTATTCGTTTTGAATGAGATTTGCGCCTTCCACCACATTTTTGCCTTTGGTTTTTAATTCTGTTAAAGAGGCACTTCTCGACAATACGGTTTTGTGACCGTTTTCATCCTTATAGGTTGTTTTTACCAGTAGATTTGGATTGGCTTCAAAACCACTAATCACTTCACCAAGAGTAAAACTTGGCAATGGTTTCTCATCCTTAAACCAAACCCCTATATTACTTTCATGCCGGGTACGACTGCTAGGTTCTGCTATAGCAAAATCTTTTAGAGCCACACGTTCACCATCGGTATTTACAAACTGTATAATATTTCCACCATGGGTTCCAACAGCGCCATACTCCCCTTTTATAAAAGTTGTCCATTCGTAGGCTTGAGCACTTAAAAAAATAAAACCACCCAGAATAGTTAAAAACATATACAAGGTCGTTTTGGCCTTATCCATTCTATGTCCAGCGTCTACAGCTAAAACCATAGTTACAGAAGACATAATTAATATAAAGGTCATAATGGCCACAAAAATCATGGGGTAATTACCATGAATAAAAGGAACATGTGTAAAGACATCATCTGCAATAGGCCAAATTTCAGCATACTTAAATCTTGAAAATCCGTAGGCTGCTAAAAACCCAGAGAACGTTAAGGCGTCTGAGGCAATAAAAAACCACATCATTAGTTTACCATAACTAGCTTTTAGAGGTTTATTACCCCCTCCCCAAGTTTTTTCTTCTGCTCCAGTATTGGCAACGGCATTACTCATATATTAGTTATTTTTAGTTTAACAAAAATAATCATTTTATTTATTTTTTTAATTAAACGCATTTAAAAACCCGAATTAGCAGACAAAAATTTAACGAAAAGCCAAACAAACAGGTGTTTTTGCAATTAACAGTTATTTAACAAAATACAAAAACAAAAATAGATATACCCAGAGTATATCTATAAAATGCCAGAAAGTTGCTGCTAATTCGAAGCCTAACATTTTATCTGGACTATACTTTTGTTTAAATTGATTATAAATAACAACCAATAAACAAATCAAACCAACCGCAACGTGCAAAATATGTACTACAGCTATTAAATAGATGTAAGACATGGTAATATTACTTGTTGGCCCTGTAAAATTATAGCCCAAATCTATAATTTGTTGAAACCCTTTAAATTGAAAAACAATAAAAGCAACACCCAGTGCCAATGTTGCCAGCAACCACGTTGTGGTGGCTCTTGTGTTTCCAGCCTTTAAAGCTTTTTTGGCTAAAATAAATGCACCACTACTAACTACAATAATAACTGTACTTATTATAAAGGCATTGGGCAATTTAAAATCGCTAATCCAATCTGGTCTGGAGCTACTCACCACAAAAGCACTTGTCCAGCCTGCAAACGACATAATAAGCGATACGATACCAAACCAAAGCATCATCTTTTTTGCTCTGTTATTTTTCTCCTCTAAAGTCCCTTGTGTTAAATCCATGATTATCTAATAAATTTGTCAATTACATATACTATTTGCACCAATGTTATATAAGTTACACTAACTAGCATAAGTTGTTTCGCTGCTTTCTCGGTCATTAATTTAAACAAACGAATAGCGTAATACAACATCCATAAGCCTAAAACAAATACAATAATAGCCGATATAATAGATAATTGCAACGCTCCTGTAAATCCAAATACTGGAATTACAGAAATAATGAGTGTCCAAATCGTGTACATCACAACTTGTACCGCGGTGCCTTTATCCTGCTTTCCCGTAGGCAGCATAAAAAAGCCTCCTTTTTTATAATCTTCAAACAAAAACCAACCTATAGCCCAAAAATGAGGAAATTGCCAAAAAAACTGTAAGGCAAACAAAGTTCCGGGTTCTATCCCAAAATTATCTGTAGCCGCCACCCAACCCAACATAAATGGAATGGCACCAGGAATAGCACCAACAAATACGGCTAACGGTGTTTTCGTTTTTAAAGGCGTATAAACACAAGTGTATAAAAATATGGATATCGCACCAAACATGGCCGTTTTCTTGTTGATACTGTACAAAATAATAACCCCGAGTAAAGTAAAAACTGATGCAATTATAAAGGCAGTGTTCACCGACATTCGACCTGTAGGAATGGGTCTATTTTTAGTCCGGCTCATTAAAACATCTAAATCTTTTTCAATAATTTGATTAAAAGCGTTTGACGCCCCAACCATAAAAAAGCCGCCAAAAGCTAACAAAACAAGTGTTTTAAGATCTAAAGTTTCCGCTCCTAATAAATACCCAGCAAGCGATGAAAACACCACGCTTAATGCCAACCGAATTTTAGTGATTTCTTTAAAATCTGAAATTGCTGTAGGCATTGTTAAAGAAGATTTTGAGTAACTCAATGATTGTTTTCTTGGGCGTTATTTAAAAGCTATACAAATATACTTTAATAAAGCATTTCAAGCAATGCTTTTTAGTTCTAAAATTTTTTCGAAAACTAAAAACAAGAATTGTAGCTCATCATTTTCGAAAACTTTAAGGGTTTTACAAAAGGAATCATTAATGTCCGACAAAAGACATAAGACCGCTTCGCTAATAGACATAAGAACCAAGACTTGATTCTAACTAACTGATAAACAGAAGTACTTTAAATTAACAAAATAGTTCCTTTAAATCTTAATAATTATTTCAAATAAGCAAGGTGACATTTTAAAAAACGTGCAAAGTTCTTAATTTTAAAAGGATTGACAGCATTTTAATATTTTTAATCGGACACTAGTGAAAAGGAGTCAAAAAAAAATCTGACAACGGCATGCATCCCGCATCTATATACCAAAACATTTATAAGGTAACAACATGTTAAAACAAAGCTTACAGGGGTTATATCATCATAAAAAAACCACCTTTAACAAATGCTTAACACGTTATGGTTCGGTACGTACCGAAGTGATCGTATATTTGCATATTCAACTTCATAATAATACTTACAATACATAAAAAAATGCAACTATCTCAAAAGAAAAAAGAACTCATAGAAGAGGTAGGCATATATTTGGAGGAACGCGCCAATCTTTCGCCTTTGGCTTCAAGAATATATGCTCTACTTATTTTATCGTGTCATGAAGGCTTGAGTTTTGATGCCATTGTTAAAGGTATGCAAGCGAGCAAAAGCTCCATATCTAGCAACATAAATGTACTATTGCAACTGGGCTATATAGAGTTTTACACAAGACATGGCGACAGAAAGCGCTATTTCAGAACATCAGATTCCTACCTAAAAAATACTTTAGAGCAACAGGCTCATCTTTTAAAAAAATCACTTAAAATCATTGCTAAAATAAATCACTTTAATGAGCATTTTAATTCTGAAAAGTTTAAAAAAGAGCAAACCATTAGCAATTTATATGAAACTCTTTTAAAAGACCAATTAACCAAAATAAATGAGACTTTAATCGATTTTAAAAAAATAAAAAACCAAGCCTAAAAATTTCATATCAACATGAATACCATATCAAAAAACTTTATCCCTTTACTATTACTTCTTGTTATAACTGCTTGCGGAAACGACGAAGCATCTTCAAATACAACTAACCAACCAAGCGCAATGGCCTTGCCAGTAGTAAATGTGCCCACAAAAACCGTAACCACATATAAAGCCTATCCCGCACGAATTGAAGGTGTTGTTAACAGCGAAGTACGTGCTAAAATATCGGGATACATTACAGATGTTTTAGTAGACGAAGGCCAAAAGGTACGTAAAGGACAAACCTTATTTAGAATTGAAACAAACGATGAACCAAGATGCTGCTGCTGCTGCTAAAGCGAATGTAAGCGCTGCCCAGGTGGAAGTAAACAAACTAAAACCTTTGGTGGAAAAAAACATAATTAGCTCGGTACAATTAGAAACGGCAAAAGCCAAATTACAACAAACACAAAGTGCGTACAACAGTATGGTTTCTAACATTAGCTATGGCACCATAAAAAGTCCAGTAAATGGCTATGTTGGTGAGATTCGATTGAGAAAAGGAGCTTTGGTAAGTCCTTCTAACCAGATGCCTTTAACGACTGTTTCAGACATCAGTAATGTTTACGCATACTTTTCAATGAACGAAAGTGCATACCTCGATTTCCTAGAAAATGCAAAAGGAACTTCAAAGGAAGAAAAAATTAAAAACCTTGCCGAAGTTACTTTAATTCTTGCCAATGGAAGCGAATACGCCTCTAAAGGCAAAATTGAAACAATAAACTCACAAATTAACAGACAAACAGGAACGATAGCCTTCAGAGCACAATTCGATAACTCTAACGGGATTTTAAATAACGGCAGTAGCGGGATCATAAAAGTTCCAACCGTTTATAAAGATGTTTTGGTGATACCGCAATCGGCAACCTTCGAAAACCAGAATAGCAGATACGTTTACACTGTAAAAAAAGATTCCAGTCATAGTGCCGTAGCGCATTCTAAAGCTATTTCCATAAAAGATCAAAGCGGCAATCTATTTATTATTAATGGGGGCTTAAAAAAGGAAGAAACCATAGTAGTTTCTGGCATCGGTAAATTGCGAGATGGCGTGCCTATCTTACCTCAACAAACAGATTTTGACAGCATCACTAGACCTATAAAAACAGAATTTAAATAAACACTAAACACCTGTATTTAAATCATTTAAACCTATGGTATCGTCTTACATTGGATTTTAAAAAAAAATAGAGTTATCCTATATCTTTAAGAGCAAATGAAGTTCCACTTCATGTCCAACCACGCTAATATCCATTGTGTGCTGTACAATACCAAATCTTTAACAACATAAAAGTTAGAACTAAATAACGTAAGGAATCATGTTAAAAACATTTATAACCAGGCCTGTGCTTTCTACAGTAATCTCAATAATTATAGTCATATTGGGTTTATTAGGTTTAAAGGCACTACCGGTAACACAATATCCCGACATTGCACCCCCAACCATTCAAGTTTCGGCTACCTATCCAGGAGCCACCGCAGAAACTGTTTTAGAAAGTGTAATAATTCCTATTGAAGAGCAAATTAATGGTGTAGAGGGAATGACCTACATTAAGTCTACAGCAACTAACAATGGTACAGCCAATATTACCGTGTTTTTTGATCAAGACGTAAATCCAGATATCGCAGCTGTAAACGTTCAAAATAGTGTAGCTCGTGCTACTCCTCTTTTACCGCAAGCAGTTAGGCAAACGGGCGTACTCACCCAAAAACAGCAAACGAGTGCTTTAATGTTTATAAGTTTTTTTAGCACAAATCCAGCGTATAATGACACCTACATTCAAAATTATTTAAACATCAATGTTGTTCCTGCATTTCAGCGTGTAAATGGTGTTGGTAACGTGAACGTTTTTGGTGCTAAAACCTATGCCATGCGCGTTTGGATAAAACCTGAAAAACTAGCTGCTTATGGGTTAGCACCCGCAGACATTAGCGCAGCAATAAACGAGCAAAGTCAGGAAGTTGGCGCTGGTACCTTAGGTGAAAATAATGCCGAAGCCTTCTCTTATGTCATAACCTATCAGGGGCGTTATAACAACCAAGAACAATACGAAAACATCATCCTCAAGTCTTTGGGTAATGGCGAATTTTTAAGATTAAAAGATGTTGCAGATATCGAGCTCGATGCACAGTCTTACGCAGCGAGTGCCAACACCAACGGAAATCCCAGTGTTGCGGTAGGTGTTTTTCAAACAAAAGGCTCTAACGCTCAAGCTATTATTGATGAAGTTAAATTAGAACTCGAAACACTATCAAAAGACTTCCCTGAGGGTGTGGAGTACCTTATTCCGTACGATACAAACGAATTTTTAAATGCCTCGGTAGATAAAGTTACAAGAACATTAATTGAAGCTTTTATACTTGTTTTTATTGTGGTTTTTATCTTTTTACAAGACTTTAGATCTACTTTAATTCCAGCCATAGCTGTTCCTGTATCCATTATTGGTACGTTTTTCTTCTTGAATCTATTTGGATACTCCATTAACTTACTAACCCTATTTGCCCTTCTGCTAGCCATTGGTATTGTGGTAGATGATGCTATTGTTGTAGTTGAAGCTGTACATGCTAAAATTGACGACGGTGCAAAGAACATAGAAAAAGCAACGATAACAACTATGAATGAAATCTCCGGAGCTATTGTATCGATTACTTTAGTTATGGTTGCCGTTTTTGTGCCCGTTACTTTTATTACTGGGCCAACCGGTGTATTTTACGAACAATTTGGTGTTACTTTAATTGTAGCCATCATTATATCGGCAGTAAACGCTTTAACGTTAAGTCCGGCCCTTTGTGTCCTATTTTTAAAACCACACGCTAACGAGGAAGATCTGGAAGGACAATCGGGAAAAAAGAAAACCCTATTACAACGTTTTTATATTGCTTTTAATAGAGGGTTTAACGCGATGACCAACAAATACGGTAACTCGTTAGCATTTTTATATAAACACAAATGGATTAATGTCCTTATTCTTATCGCTGCCGCTGTTGGAATTTGGTACGCCTCTTCGACCACGCCAACAGGATTTGTGCCAGACGAAGACAGAGGTTTAATTTTTGCGAACGTAGAATTACCACCAGGAGCATCTATAGACAGAACCGCCGAAGTAAACCGTGTTCTACGCCAGAAAATAAAACAGATTGAAGGCATTGAAGCCGTCACGCTAATTAATGGCCGAAGCTTAATTAGTGGTGCTGGAAACAACTATGGCTTAGGATTTATTAAACTAAAAAATTGGAGTGAACGCACTACAGAGGCTACCTCCTCGAAAGCCATTATTGGAAAATTATTTGGCATGGCGACTACCATTCCAGAGGCCAATATTATTTTCTTCTCACCTCCTAGTATTCCAGGGTTTGGAAACTCGGCTGGTATAGAGTTAAATTTATTAGATCGTTCTGGAGGTGATTTTAATGATTTAGACCGTGTTAATCGCGAATTTATTACTAAACTAAATCAGCGCCCAGAATTTCAATACGCCAATTCTTCTTTTAGCACCCAATATCCGCAATATAAATTAGACATCAATGTCCCGTTGGCAAAAGAATACGGCGTGAATATTAACAGCATTTTTAACACCATGCAAGGCTATATTGGAAGTATTTATGCGGCCGATTTTTCTCGATTTGGCAAACAGTATAGAGTTTACATTCAAGCAAAACCAGCAGACCGAGCTAATAAACAAGATTTAAATAATCTTTATGTTAAAACAGGATCTGGAGACATGGCACCTATTACGCAATTTGTAAGTTTAAAACGTGACTTTGGTCCGCAATCTGTAACACGTTTTAACTTGTTTAATTCAACCTCTATTACTGGTGCTTTAAACGCTGGATTTAGTACTGGAGATGGTATCGCCGCTGTTGAGGAGGTTGCTGCATCTTTGCCTAATAATTTTAGCGTGGCCTATTCAGGCTTAACCCGTGAAGAGCTCGCAGCTGGCGATCAAACCACCATGATTTTACTTCTTGTCATTGTATTTGTTTACTTCTTACTAGCAGCGCAGTATGAAAGCTATTTAATTCCGTTTGCTGTATTATTTTCACTACCCGTGGGCATATTTGGTGCTTTTATAATAACTAAACTCGCAGGCTTAGAAAACAACATTTATTTCCAAATAGCACTCATCATGTTAATTGGTTTATTGGCTAAAAACGCCATTCTTATTGTGGAGTTTGCCATGCAACGACGACGACAAGGAGAAAGTATTTTCGATGCTGGAGTGCATGGAGCGAAAGCACGTTTACGCCCTATTTTAATGACTTCTTTAGCGTTTATATTCGGTTTAACCCCTCTTGTTATTGCCACAGGAGTAGGATCTGAAGGTAACAGAGCTATTGGCACCGGTGCTGTTGGCGGCTTATTAGTAGGTACCGTTGTGGGTGTTTTTGTAATACCTATTCTATACATGCTCTTCCAATGGCTGCATGAAAAAATAAGTTCTAAACCTATAGTTAAAATTGAAGAAGCCTAAGCATCAATATAAAAAGTTTAAAGACATGAAAAAAACAGTTATAACATTCAGTTTAGTCATCTTTACCTTGCTCACGCTTCAATCGTGCTTAGTTGCAAAAGATTACGAGCAAGCAGAATTATCAGAACTCCGTATAGACGATTCTAAATTTAGAACCGACAATATTC
Organism: Oceanihabitans sp. IOP_32; assembly: GCF_009498295.1. Taxonomy (NCBI): domain Bacteria; kingdom Pseudomonadati; phylum Bacteroidota; class Flavobacteriia; order Flavobacteriales; family Flavobacteriaceae; genus Oceanihabitans; species Oceanihabitans sp. IOP_32. Next base: position 996,769 of record NZ_CP040813.1, read on the forward strand.
AGCAAGACAGTTTAAGCCTTGCAGACGTTTCTTGGAAAAACCTATTTACAGACCCGAATCTCACTCAACTTATTGAGTTAGGCTTAGAGAAGAATATAGATATCCGCGTTGCTTTACAACAAATTATTGCGGCCGAGGCTTATTTTAAACAAGGAAAAGCAGGATATTATCCAACACTTTCTGCCAACGCAACATACACCCATCAAGAATTGTCTAAAAACAGTAGGTTTGGCTCTGCATTTGGTAGTGCGCTAGACCAATATGAATTAACGGGAGCTCTATCTTGGGAAGCCGATGTATGGGGAAAAATAAGAAGTAACAAACGTGCGTATAACGCCAAATATCTACAAACTATTGCCGCTCATAAAGCCGTAAAAACACGTTTAATCGCCAATATCGCTTCCGTATATTATCAATTAGTTGCTGTAGATGAACAAATTAAAATCACAAAACAAACCATTAGCACAAGAGTAACGGGTCTAGAAACTACCAAGGCCTTAAAAAAAGCAGGGAACGTTACCGAAGTTGGCGTAAAACAAACCGAAGCACAACTTTATACTGCACAAGCCATTTTGATCGATCTAAAACAGCAATCGCATATTTTGGAAAACACCTTATCCATCCTTTTAGGAAGTATGCCACAAGAGATAAAACGATCGACTTTAGAAAAGCAAAATATCTCAACCAATTTAGTACTAGGCACACCAGCACAACTATTAAGCAACAGACCAGATGTCGTTGCAGCCGAGCTTAATTTACGACATGCTTTTGAATTAACTAATGTAGCAAGGAGCAACTTTTATCCGGCTTTAACCTTAACTGCAAATGGTGGTTTTCAAAGTTTAGAGCTAGATGATTTATTTAACACCAATTCTATATTCGCAAATATTATCGGTGGTCTTACCCAGCCTATTTTTAACGGTCGTAAAATAAAAACACAATACAAGGTGTCTCAGGCACAACAAGAACAAGCGCGTTTAAATTTTATACAATCGTTATTGGTTGCTTCTAAAGAAGTATCCGACGCTATGTTTGCCTTTAAATCAGCTTCAGAAAAAATAAAAATTAAGCAAAAGGAATTTGAGGCTTATAATCTGGCGACCGAATATTCTGAAGAGCTATTAGATAATGGTTTAGCAAATTACTTGGAAGTATTACGAGCCGAAGAAAACGCTCTCAATTCAAGTTTAGATCTAGTAAATGCTAAAAACAACCAATTACAATCTGTTGTCGATTTATATCAAGCCCTTGGAGGCGGTTGGAAATAAAACAACGAGTTAAATAAGGAGAAAAAGCCTGAACAGTAAATCGCTGTTCAGGCTTTTTTTGCTAATTAATTTTAATCTAACCACATCAATTAAGAATTTCAATGTAAAGAAAACACAAAAGATTCAAAAACTCTAACCTCAAACGACTGGTTTTAGTCACTATGTTATTTAATGACGGAAAAAACGACTATATTTATACTTAAAAAATAAGACTTTAAAAGACACTTTATGATGTTAACATGGAAAGATATTATTAATTTTACGGTAAACGGAAACCCCAGCCCAGACAAACGTGTCGAGAAATCTGATGCAGAATGGGAGTCGGCATTAACCCCAGAACAATTCAGAATTACACGATTAAAAGGCACAGAGCGACCGCATACTGGAGCACTTTGTAGCACACACGATGCAGGCAAATACAATTGCGTGTGCTGTAACGCGCCCTTATTCGATTCTACCATTAAGTTTAGTTCGAGTTCTGGCTGGCCAAGTTTTACACAGCCCATCAAAGAAAACGCTATTAAATACGAAAAAGACACGACACTTGGTATGGTACGCGTAGAGGTTATGTGTAATACCTGCGATGCCCACTTAGGACATGTTTTTCCAGACGGTCCAGAACCAAGTGGTTTACGTTACTGTATAAATTCTGAATCGATGAAACTCATAAAAGAAAATGCCATTAATGACTAATAAAAATTTACAAATAGCCACACTTGGAGGTGGCTGCTTTTGGTGTACAGAGGCCGTTTTTCAAGAACTAAAAGGTGTAGAAAAAGTGGTGTCTGGTTACGCTGGAGGAAGCGTTCCAGGGCGACCAACATACCGCGAAATATGTTCGGGTTTAACAGGACATGCCGAGGTGGTGCAAATAACCTTCGATGCCAATACCATATCTTACAAAGAGCTTTTATTTGTTTTTATGACCACACACAATCCCACTACGCTCAATAGGCAAGGCGCAGATGTTGGTACACAATATCGCTCGGTTATTTTTTATCACAACAAAGCTCAAAAAGAAATTGCAGAAAGCGTTATTAAAGACGTTTCGGCATCTTACGAAGATCCAATTGTTACCGAGATATCTCCGTTAGAGGTGTTTTATGAAGCCGAAAAAGAACATCAAAATTACTATAGGAATAACAAAAAACAAGGATATTGCAGTTTTGTAATTACACCCAAATTAGCAAAACTTAGAGCGTTGCATGCTAATAAATTGAAGTAAATTATTTAATTAACAGCATATGGCGAGAGTCGTCCTAAAAAAAGTTTTAAAAATACATTAAGCTCGCAATAGCTTTTAAACTAAAAAATTGACCTTGTCATTAAAACTAAACGCAAAGCCCAATAAACCCATAACAATTTTTAGATCACTATTTTTTTTTAAGCCTTTTAGCTGAGTTAAATTGATATACAACATGATTTAATTTCTTTATAACATGAGATATTACCTCAACATTTTTTTAAACTACATTATAAAACTAGAAAGCAAAATCGCATTCTACCCAACCATAATGGGGCTTGGTGGAGTAGTTTTTGCTTTTTTAATGTATTATATTGAAGGTCTTGGCATCTCTTCTTATTTAACCAAAAACACCCCTCTACTCGTTGTAAAAGACACCGAGACGGCAAGAAACGTATTAACTACTGTTATTGCCGGCCTCATATCGATCATGGTATTTAGCTTTTCTCTGGTGATGATTTTACTAAATCAGGCCTCTAGCAATTTTTCGCCTCGAGTGCTTCCCGGTTTAATTTCTAACAGAAGGCACCAAATTATACTGGGTATTTATTTGTCCTCGATTTTATACAGCATTTTCACACTTATAGTCATACAATCTGCCGGAAAAGCGTATCAGCTTCCTGGTTTTTCGGTATTACTGGCCATTGTTTTTATGACGGTTTGTTTAGGTGCTTTTATTTACTTTATTCATTCCATTTCTCAAGCCATTCAAGTAAATAATATTATAGATAAAATATTTTCAAAAGCCATAAACCGCTTAGAAAATCTTATTGAAAAGGAAGAAAATTATGAGATTGGTTTTCCAGACACTTCAAACTGGCAAGTTTTAAAATCTACAAAATCAGGTTATTTTCAAAATCTGAGTTTAAATAACTTAATCGATTTAACCAAACAAAATGAGTGTAGGTTTGAAATTACACCAATAAAAGGAAGTTATGTTATAAAAGGAACCCCAATTATAAAATACGACAAAGATTTAGATGAAGAATCAAGGTCGCAAATACAAGCCTCATTCTTCTTTTCAAAAAGCGAATTGATCGAAGATAATTACGCACTTGCATTTAAACAAATAACCGAAATTGCTATAAAAGCCATGTCGCCAGGAATTAACGACCCAGGAACCGCCATTAATGCGATTGATTATTTAACCGATTTATTCTTACTTAGAATGAACAAAAAAGATACGAGCTATTATTTAAACGAAGGCCAGCCCGTAATTAACATTAAAACCCTTAGTTTTTCAGAATTACTCTATAACGTAATGGCAGCCTTACGCACCTATTGTAAACACGATATTACTATGGTAATCAAACTATTTATAATGCTTCGGCATTTACTACATAGCGATGAGAAGTATATCGATTCTTACAGAGACTCCATAATACACGAAATTAACAACCTTCATGAAGATGCTATAAAAAACATCTCAAACAAAACAGATTTAAATCGTATAGAATTGCTGTACAATGATTTAATTAATACATAATCTCACTCGGTATCTAAAGCTACAAACAGAAGTTTCACCATTCAATTTATTCGATAAGCTAAAACTATATACCCTATGTAACTCATGTTACGACAAATTTTATTATTAAATTATATTTTTGAACAAATGACCGAGTATGGATTTTTTAGAAATTTATGATCTAAAAAAGTGGTTTCATAGAGTATTGGAAAGTATAAATATCCTTTAAGATTATCAGGAATTAGAAACACGCAACTCTTAACAACACAGGTTTAACAGAAATTAAAAGCATTTTATAAAATGAAAAAAACGATCTTATTATTGCTAGTCTTATCATTGGTTTTTAGCTGTAAAGACTCAAAAAAAACAAATTATGTTTCTGTAGAAAAGCCTGAGAACGGTCAAGAACATCCAGGAAAAAAGTTAATGGAAATTAATTGTTATGTGTGCCACAGCCCTACAGCTAGCCAAGAAGATCGAATAGGACCACCAATGATAGGCATAAAAAGACATTACATTACTGATAATACTACAAAAAGTGAATTTATTGAAGCCATGCAAGCTTGGATTAAAAACCCAAATAATAAAGATGCTAAAATGCGCGGAGCCGTTTTGCGCTTTGGAGTGATGCCTAAAGCCCCTTATCCCGAAGAAACCATAAGACAAATAGCAGATTATATGTTTGATTATGAGATTGAGCAACCCGACTGGTTTGAAGATCATTTTCACGATGAGAACGGAAATCATAACGGGCAACGTGGTCAAGGTAAAAGACAACGCAAACGACAAGGAAAAGGAGTTCATAAAAATGAAGTGCAAGCCAACTTTGAACATTTACCGTATGGCGAACGTGGGTTAAAATACGCTTTAACCACCAAAGCCGTGTTAGGCAAAAACCTTATGGGAACCATTCAGAAAAAAGGAATCACAGAGGCTTTATCGTTTTGTCATGAACAAGCTTATCCGCTAACAGATAGCATGGCTACAGTGCACAATGCCACCATTAAGCGTGTCTCAGACAAGCCAAGAAACCCTAACAATCAAGCCAACACCGAAGAATTAAAACACATTAAAACATTTAAAAATAGTATTGCAAATAAACAGGAACCAAGTCCCATTGTAAAGGAGCAAGCTAATAAAGTACAAGTGTTTTATCCCATAACTACAAATAACATGTGCTTAAATTGCCACGGAAAACCCAATGAAACTATGGAAAGTTCTATAGTTTCTAAAATAAAAGTCCTGTATCCAAAAGATAAAGCTATTCACTACGGTGTTAATGAGGTAAGAGGTATTTGGAGCATTACTTTTGATAAATAAATTGCTTAAATTAAGTAAATTTATTTCAGTCCACGACAAACACGAAACATTTAAACAGCGTATTACTAGCCTATTAGACTTATACATTGCAAAGCTCTCACTGAGCCTACAAAAGGCTCTGTGAGAGCTTTATTATAGAGAAAATTTATTATTCTTGGTACTCCAAATTAATTTTGTCATACCTTTTACAAATTGATATATTTACACGCGAAAATCAGCTGTGTCGTGTTTTTATTATGACTTATAATTTTTCGTAAATTCAATACTTAAGGGCTTTTATACCAATTTAACTTTGTAATGTCGTGTAAATAAATTGAATTATTTTTTGATTAATTGAAATGAAAAATAAATAGCATAGCATTGTTACGGTAATTATTTTTGATGAAAAGTAAGCAAAAAAGAAGCTATTTATTACGACATTATATGGTTAAATTGGTATTAATCCTAAAAACAGAAAAAAATCAAAAAACACAGCTCTTTTAAGCCAATGAACACATACAACATTATAATTATAGGCGGTGGTGCAGCAGGTTTTTTTGCGGCGATTAATATTGCTGAACAAAACCCGAACTTAAAAATAGCCATTCTTGAACGCGGAAAAGAAGGTTTACAAAAGGTGAAAATTTCTGGTGGTGGGCGGTGTAACGTGACACACGCCGAGTTTACCCCATCTGAATTAGTGCAAAATTACCCAAGAGGCGAGAAAGAGTTGCTTGGGCCTTTCCATCAATTTATGACAGGAGATACTGTAGAGTGGTTTGAAAATCGCGGTGTAGCCTTAAAAACCGAAGAAGATGGTAGAATGTTTCCTGTTTCCAACACGTCGCAATCCATTATAGACTGTTTTTTGAATGAAGCTGAAAAGCATCAGATTAATGTTTTATATAATCATTCGGTTCAATCTATTAAAAATAAGAATAATAACTGGCAATTAGCCAGCAATCAGGGTGAGTTTTATGCCGAAAAACTATTAATAGCCACAGGTAGTAATCCTAAAATCTGGAAACTTTTAGAAGACTTAAACCATACCGTTGTTCAACCCGTACCCTCATTATTCACATTTAATATTAACGATAAACGCATAAAAAACATCCCTGGTGTGGTTGCGAAAGATATTGAAGTAAAAGTGGTAGATTCTAATTTAGAATCTAGCGGCCCTTTACTTATAACACATGTTGGCATGAGTGCGCCTTCCATTTTAAAACTTTCTGCTTTTGGTGCTTTAGAATTGGCTAAACGCCATTATAAATTTTCAATAGAAATAAACTTTATCAAACAATCTTTTGAAGAAGCTCTAGACCACTTAAAAACATTAAAACAAGAACTCAATAAAAAAACCATATTTAAGTTCTCACCATTCGATTTACCAAAACGTTTATGGCAACAATTGGTTTTAGCATCTGGTATTACCGAGGCGACAACTTGGGCCGATTTAAATAAAAACCAATTGGAAAGTCTAGCCTCTCAGTTAACAAAAGCCGTTTTTAACGTGGATGGGAAGAGTACTTTTAAAGAAGAATTTGTAACTGCAGGTGGTATTGATTTAAAAGAGATAAATTTTAAAACCTTTGAGAGTAAGCTGCATAAAAACCTCTATTTTGCAGGTGAAATTTTAAATATTGATGCCATTACAGGTGGTTTTAATTTTCAGAATGCGTGGACAGGAGCGTATATTGCCGCGAAATCTATGTCTAAATAAGGTAGCAGATTTCTATCTGTAGAGTAAACTATTATATATCTAACCTATATTATTAAATATTTATTTTATATATTTGATATATAGAACATATATAAAGACGACATGGGAAAAACTAAAAAACTCATAGAGCTAAACGATAAAGCCATTGCTATTTTAGAAAAGCAGGCAAAACTTCAAAAGCGCTCCTTAAAAAACTATATCGAATACACACTGGAAGACACAGCCATGCGTTACAGCGAACCCTCTGAAGAATACAAAGCGATGATGGATGATATGATTGAGCGTATGGAAAATGGAACCTTAAAAACTAAATCTTTAAGTGATGTGCTAAATATATATGGACGTGAACTATGAAATCACCAACATAGCTCAGAAAGAATTAGATAAAGCTGTTTGTTATTTTAAGTTAATTGACAAAGAAGAAGAGTTTTTAAGTGATTTAATACTGCAGTTTAATTTAATAGTAAAGATGCCTTTAGCCTTTCAATTAAGATATAGGCAAGTTAGAATTGTGATGTTAAATCAATTTAATTATTCTGTTCATTATTCCATACACCATAAAACAATTTTTATTTTGAGAATAATCAATCAAAACCAAGATTTTTAAATACACCAATAGCGAGCCAACTTAAAACTTAGGTAACTTCAACGCACCACAAAATTATTGTAAAGTTCGTATCTTTGTTAGCTTAAACCGCATTGATGATACAAAAACAATTTATTCCGAATACTTACAAGAACACCATTGAAAAAGGCTCTTATACTTGGTCGTCGCCAAGCAATATTGCCTTAGTAAAATATTGGGGAAAAAAAGAACATCAAATTCCAGAGAATCCTTCAATTAGTTTTACGCTAGATAATTGCAAAACCATAACAACGCTTAGTTTTGTCAAAAAAAATACTGATAATTTTTCGTTTGATATCTTTTTAGACGGTGAAAAAAAAGACGATTTTAAACCTAAAATCGAAACCTTTTTTAAACGTATCGAAAATTATTTACCGTTCTTAAAAGCCTATCATTTCACAATTGAAACTTCAAATACATTTCCGCACAGCTCTGGCATAGCCTCTTCTGCCTCAGGCATGAGCGCATTGGCTTTGTGTTTAATGAGTATTGAAAAGGCCTTAAATCCAGATATGAGCGAAGCCCATTTCATTAAAAAGGCCTCGTTTCTTGCTCGTCTAGGCTCTGGAAGTGCTTGCCGAAGTCTCGAAGGCGATTTGGTCGTATGGGGGAAACATAAGCAAATTGATGGAAGTTCAGATTTATTCGGGATAAAATATCCTTTTCATGTGCACGAAAATTTTAAAAATTATAACGATGCCATTTTACTCGTAGATAAAGGCGAAAAGCAAGTTAGTAGTACCCTTGGTCATAATTTAATGCACAACCATCCCTTTGCTCAAGAGCGCTTTAAACAAGCTCACGATAATCTTTCAAACCTTATTAAAATATTAAAAACTGGAGATCTAAAAAACTTTATTGACCTAGTTGAAAGTGAGGCTTTAACATTGCATGCTATGATGATGACCAGTATGCCCTATTTTATTTTAATGAAGCCAAACACCTTAGAAATAATTAATAAAATTTGGAGTTACAGGCAAGACACGGGCATTCCCGTTTGTTTTACTTTAGATGCTGGCGCTAATGTTCATGTTCTATATCCTGAAAAGCACACCGAAAAAGTTAATCAATTCATTAAAAACGAATTAGTTGTGTATTGCCAAAATGGGCATTATATTTGCGATAAAATTGGTTTTGGCGCAAAACAATTGTAACTTTATAAAACCAAACTACAAAAATTAATGAAAGGACCTCTATTTTACTCAAAAATACTGCTCTTTGGAGAGTATGGCATCATCAAGGATTCCAAAGGCTTATCGATACCATATAATTTTTATAATGGTGCCTTAAAAATGGATGATAATCGTTCTGAAACTGCGTTAGCATCTAACGAGAGCTTAAAAAAATATGTGGCGTACCTGAGTGAAATAGATCCAAACTTGGTAACTTTCGATATGGCGACCTTAAAAAAGCATGTTAACGAAGGCATGTATTTCGACTCATCCATCCCGCAAGGATACGGTGTTGGTAGTAGTGGAGCTTTGGTGGCGGCTATATACGACGAATATGCCCATGATAAGATCACGGTTTTAGAGAATTTAACTCGAGATAAACTCCTGAAATTAAAGTCTGTGTTTTCGGCAATGGAATCGTTTTTTCATGGAAAATCTTCAGGTTTAGATCCTTTAAACAGTTATTTAAGCATTCCCATCTTAATCAATTCAAAAGATAATATTGAAGTGACTGGGATTCCATCGCAAAAAAGTGATGGTAAAAATGCAGTGTTTTTAATAGACAGTGGTATTATAGGTGAAACAGCTCCTATGGTTCGAGTTTTTATGGAAAACATGAAACAGGAGGGTTTTAGACAAATGTTAAAAAATCAATTTATAAAACATACCGATGCTTGTGTAGAAGATTTCTTAAGAGGCGATATTAAATCGTTGTTTGCCAATACTAAGCATTTATCTAAAGTTGTTTTAAATCATTTTAAACCCATGATACCTGCCCAATTTCATGAGCTTTGGAAAAAAGGTATCGAAACCAACGAATACTACCTAAAGCTTTGTGGCTCCGGCGGTGGCGGCTATATTTTAGGTTTTACTGAAGATATAGATGTTGCTAAAAAATCATTAAAAGATTATAAGTTAGAAGTAGTCTATAACTTTTAATCCACAAAATAATTGTTTTCTTAAAAAAGTCTTTTCTCATTACATTTTATGTTTAATCGAAGACAGAAACATATACTATTAAAGTTTTTCAGTATGTTTTCTGTAGTTCGTGGCTATAACATTTTAGTTATTGTTATGGCACAATATTTAACAGCCATTTATATTTTGGCTTACGATAAGCCGCTTAAAAGTGTAGTATTTGATATTAATTTACTCATGTTGGTTTTGGCCTCTGCAGCTGCTATTGCAGGAGGCTATATTATAAATAATTTTTACGACTCTGAAAAAGACCAAATTAACCGTCCCCTAAAATCGAAATTAGATAGATTGGTTAGCCAAAACACCAAATTGTCTTTATATTTTGTTTTGAATTTTTTAGCAGTTATTCTAGCAAGCTATGTATCGTTTAAACCCGTTTTGTTTTTTTCTGCTTATATATTTGCAATTTGGCTGTATTCGCACAAACTAAAGAAACTTCCCTTTATAGGTAATATCACCTCGGCTATTTTAACCATAATGCCATTCTTTGCTATTTTGATGTATTATCAAAATTTTGAAACGGTTATATTTGTTCATGCCTCTTTTCTATTTTTAATAATATCGATGCGCGAACTCACCAAGGATTTAGAGAATATAAAAGGTGATTTACTTTTAAACTACAACACCATACCTGTTGTATACGGCGAAAGAGCATCTAAAATTATGCTCACAACATTAGCAGTGCTTACTTTAATTCCTATATATTTATTAACAAACCATTTCGAGATTGGCTATATGCATATTTATTTTTATCTATCGGCTGTATTACTTTTTGGATTTTTACTGATGCTTTGGAAATCTAAAACAAAAATGCATTATTTAATTCTGCATAATATCTTAAAATTTATAGTTTTGGCTGGTGTATTTAGCATTGTACTTCTTGATGTTGGTTTGATTTTGAATAGAATGTAACAAAATTGTTCATCTTAAATCGTCAATCGTAATTTTAACTATATCTTTGCAGCAAAATTATAGTAATGAGTAAGCAACAAGGCGGAAAAAGAAAAGGAAAAACTCAAGCAGAAGGTTCCAAAAAAAACTTTAAGAAAAGTTTTGTAAAAGGTAATTCATCTTTTAAACACACAGAACCTAAACCAAAAAAACCTTCGAATCCAAACGAGATTCGTTTAAATAAATATGTAGCTAATTCTGGGATGTGTTCTCGTCGTGAAGCCGATGTACACATCGCCACTGGACTAGTCTCTGTAAACGGTAAAATAGTTACAGAAATGGGTTTTAAAGTCAAACCTGGAGACGAAGTGCGTTACGATGGTGCCCGAATAAACCCAGAAAAAAAAGCCTACGTACTGCTTAATAAACCAAAAGGTTTTGCCACCACTACAAGCGAAGGTAAAGGCAGAACGGTGATGGATTTGGTAGCCAATGCCACCAGTTCACGCATTAAACCTATTGGACGCCTTGGTAGAAACTCTAAAGGCTTACTGTTATTTACGAACGATGATTTAATTGTAGATAAATTTACAAATTCTAAAAATGGAGTACCGCGTTTATTTCATATAGAATTAGATAAAAACTTGAAGCTGGAAGATCTAAAAAAAATTAGAGAAGGTTTTAGAGTGGAAGGCAAACTTATTACGGTCGAAGAGATTAGCTATATTGATGGAGCCTCTAAAAAAGAAATCGGTTTAAAAATTAAAAATACTGGAAATACCATTATCCGAACCATTTTTGATTATTTAAAATATGAAATAGAAAGCTTAGACTGTGTTGCTATTGGCCATTTAACGAAAAAAGACATCCCGCGTGGCAGTTGGAAACATTTAACTGAGCAAGAGCTAAACACTTTAAAAATGCTTTAGTTTTTTTATGAAGACTACCTTATAAGTAACGCCAGCTTATTTTAAAGCGTATGGCAAAACTTCTCAAAAACTCATAAAATTTTTAAACAAAAAAATCTTAATTAATGACTATAAAATTCAGTCATTAATTAAGATTTTTTATTTTGAACCACTAAACAATAGCTCGTTAAGCTAAAGTGTTTCGGCCAGCGTATTATTTTGAACGTTTTTAGCCAATCTATTTATTTTAATCTGAAGCAACACCACCATACTCACAAAAGCCACGACAATAATTGACAATAACATGGTTATTTCTGGCACAATAGAGGATATATCACCACCATAAAACGCAATCTTTCTAAATCCATTTAAAAATTGGGTTACCGGTATGTATTGCGCCACATTGGTAATAAAATCAGGAATGGCCGATGTTGGCCAGGTAAACCCACTTAAAATAAAAGCTGGGGTAGAGATTACCATTAATAATTCGGTCGCCTTTAATTGATTAGGAATAGCTACAGAAAACAGCATACCAATAAACATAGAAGCAAATGTTAATAAAATAGCTAAAACCAACATAGGTAAATTAAAAATATCTGCTGTAATTTTAAAATACACAAAAAGCATACTTACAAAAAACCAGATAAAAGGCAGCATTAATAAAAACGGCACCGCTTTTAATGCAATATGATAAAGTGACGATTTACTTTCTTGCATGAGCTTAACAAAATACCCATCTTCAAAATCTCTTGAGAATACCAAGGCCATAGCCAAGAAAATAACTTGCTGCATAATAGCAGCTAAAATTCCAGGCAACATAAAAGCCACATAGTTTCCAGATGAGTTATACAGTTTATTAAAATTGATTTTAAAGCTCTCATAAGAAATCATGGCTTGAGCCGGATGCATACCTTGTTTTTTTAAGCCTTCTATCTCCATGCCGGCATTTAGCGTCATTAAAACCGAATTAATATTGTTACTTGCGGTATTGGCATTTAAAATATTGGCCATATTTAAATCTACCCGAATTTCTGGTCGTTGTTTTTGTAAAATCCCTTTTTCAAAATCACTAGGTATGGTAATTACTGCGGCGTATTGCTCGGTTGGCATTTCTTCGAGAAGATTTCCTGAATCTGGTCTTACATTAACCACGAGCAAACCTTCATTATCATCAAAAGCATCAATCATTATATCTGATGTAGGACTCCCGTCTTTATCAACAATAACAATGGGTAAATTGGTAACTTTTGCTTGTTGATATACAAAACCAAATAAAATACCATAGCCTAATGGCGCACCAAAAAAGATGGCTATTAAAACACTATTAGAAAAAATCCGTTTAAATTCTTCCTTTAGTAAATTTTTAAAATTCTTCATCATTTGATTAAAATAGTAGCATTAATATAAAATTCTTGATGACTCACATCACTTGTTGGTACCACTTTTAACTCATAAATAGCTTCTGCTAATTGATACAATGGTGCTGTACTGGTAATGTTGGCATACTGTGCCAATTGATTTATGGCTACAATTTTAGACGGGGTTTCTTCGTTTGTATAGGGATTAATAAGGGTGAGCATATCCCCTACTTTAAAATCGTAAATCTTAGATTCTGGAATGGTAAATCTAAAATAAACGCTATCTGTTTTATATCCGTTAAACAAGGTATAGCCTGGTGTAAGCAGCTCGCCTTCTACCAAACTTATAGTTTGAACACTCATGTTTGCTGGTGCAATTAAGTACTGCTCATTATATGCCGAAAGCACCTCTTCTTTAGCTCCAAGCGCCCCATCTAGCTGTCCTTTGGCTTGTTCTATTTGCTCGGCTCTTACGCCTTTTTTAACCTCGGCACGTTTGGCTTCAAGCGCATCAACTTGTGCTTGTGCCATGTTCAGCTTCATTTTTACCTCATCAAACTGCTGCAGGCTTAGTAGAGAGTCTTGATACATGTTTTCTAATCTCTTGTAAGATTCTTGAGCAAACTTTAACTGTGCTTTTCCGGCATTTAGTTTGCCTTCTATTTGGTTTAACTGCTCCTTAGTAGCGCCATTATAGGCCATATTAAGCTGCCCTTGCGCCGCTTTTATAGCACCCTCAACCTGCATCATTTTGGCATGTACTTCTGGTATGTTTAGTAATGCTAGCGTGTCACCTGTTTGTACCGTTTGTCCTTCTTCAACATATATTTTTTCTATGCGCCCAGGTACTTTAGCACTAACTGCAATGGTTTCAAATTTCACTTTCCCTCTGTTTGTAGTGATAGTCTCATCTTTACAAGCTTGCAAAGCAATCAAGGCAAGACAGCTTAATGCTATGTTTCTATATCGTTTCATTCGTGTTGTGTTTTAATAAGTTAGTATTCCTTTAGCGTGTAGTAAATCTGCAACAGCGCGTCGTTCCTTAAAATACGATTCTTGTAATTTAAAATTGGCTTTTTCAACATCAGTTAAAGCATCTAAAACATCTGTAATAGAGCTTAAATTGTTTTGGTATTGTTTATTAACCATCTCATACGTATCGTTGGCGAGTTCAATTTCTTTTTTTACAATAATGGTGTTTTGTTGTGCGGCCTGATAACTCAACTCTGCTTTTATAATGCTTAAGGCAATCATTTCTTGCGCTTCTTCAATGCGCTCTTGAAATTTTTGTCTTTCCAATTGTGTTTTTCTACTTTTAAGTCGTGATGTATTCCCATCAAAAACATGCCATTGTACGCCAACACCTACAAACCATTGCGGATCTAATAATGATAAATCATCCTCTATAAATTCGTATCGTCCTTTTATAGCCACCTTAGGAATAAAATTGCTTTTTTCCATTTTAGACTGATAATTTGTGGCTTTCTCAGCTTCTTCCAAAGCTTTCACCTCATACCGCTTTGCTACACTAAAATCTGATGCTAATGAAAATGCTGTTAGTTGCGGTTCTAGTTTTCTTAAGTTTATCTTAGTCTCACCGGTAAGTTGATGAAGCACCTCAATGAGCATAATATTATTATGGTCAAATTCTAACTTTCTAGCAGCCAATTGTTGTTGAGCAATTTCAATTTTTTTTCGGCTTAAAGGTGTTGCCAAACCATTTTCAATAGCTTTACTCACGTAAAACGCTTGTTCATTAAGAAAATCTTCAGTAGTAATAAGCACTTGCTTTGAGGCTTTTACTAAAGCAAGCTTATCATAGGTTTCAATAATTTGTAAAGCCATTTTATCTTTTTCGGCTTCGCCTAGAAAATTTAAAGACTGTTCTTTGTGTTTACTTGCTTTTAGGGCGTTTCTGGCTTCTAAACCACTAAACAATACCCAATCTAAATCTACAGAAGATTTGAATATATCTTTATCCTGCAAGTTTGCCGGTTGCTGTAAAGGGATATTATCTGGAAAAGGAGAGTTAAAAGGTAAACCAATAGCATCTTTAATGATGAGTTTTTGGGTTCCCATTAATAAGGTTTTTGTAGCATCATCAAAAGTGATATCATCATTTAACCTGGCATAACTCGCATTAAAGGTAATATTGGGCAAAAACACCGCTTTTGCCATTTGCTGATCGACCTTAGCCTGCTGGGCTTCCAAACGGTTATTTTTAATACTGTGGTTTTTATTGAGGCCTTTGTGAATTAAGTCTTTTAAAACAGGATCTAATTCTTGTGCTGGAATTACGGACGACACTAATAACATAAGCACCATAGTTATTAGCCTTGTAGCTCTTTTATTTATAATCATTGATACGAATTTTTAAATATAGTGCGAAGATACCCCTGTAATACATGGTAACATATGACCTATATCAAATAATGAAGGGCTTTTGCCATCGATTGGCAAGTAAAACACATTAAGGATGCCGATACGAAATAAAAAATTGGTATTATTTATTTAAAACCTCTACTTTCTAATCCTGCTCAAGGTTTCTGGAGTCATCCCCAAGTAAGAAGCAATATGCCCTAAGGGCACTCGATACACTATATCTGGAAACTCGGCTATCATGTAATCGTAACGCTCTTTAGCCGTTTGAAACTGGACAGCATTCAATTTATTTACTACCCGAGTAAGCATTTCTGTGATAACTAAGCGTCCCATTTTTTCCATTTTAGGGTATTTTTCAAATAAGACATCGATTTCAGCCTTCGAAACACAGTGCAATACAGAATCTTCTAAAATCTCTAAATAGTACAAGCTTGGGGTTTGTTGAAAAAAACTATCCATACTAGACATGAATTTACCCACACCAAAAAACCATTGGGTAATTTCCCTGCCGCTTTCATTAAGATAATAACTTCTGGCCATGCCAGACTCTACAAAATAAAGGAGATTACATATTTCGCCCTGACGCACTAGCACTTGATTTTTTGAAACAGATGTTTTCTTAAAATACGTGCAGATATCCTGCAATTCATCTTCGGTAAAAGGTACTACAGTTTCTAAAAAATCTGAAATAGTCATAACTAAATTTAAATGTTAAACTTACTATTTTTTTAGCGTAGTATCAAGTCATTAAAGGTACTTCTAAAGAAATAAAAAATATATTAAAAAAAGTTTCAAAAAAAGTTTTAAATTCAGAAAAATGTATTTCATTTGCATTATATTTAGCTGAACAATTTTGAAATCTGTTTCTGTGTTCGGGCTTTTGAAAATTAGGAAGTCATATTCAAAAGCAGCTTATAAGATGAGCGACCGAATTTTAAAGCTAACTTCCGTATCACCCATTACTGCAAGCCAAAATATCTTCGGCTTTGCACCAACTACACATTGTAAGATACAGATTTGATTAGTAGGTATTATTTCCGTTTTTAGAAACGCTAGGTTTCTTGTTTTAAATTTTTAAAAAACAATTCAAAAAAAAACAAAATAATGAATACTAAATATATTGATCTCATCAATCAAACTTTCGATTTTCCTCAAGACGAGTTTACACTTGAAGACAACAAACTTAATTTCCACGATATCAACCTCATGCAATTGGTTGAGCAATATGGAACACCTTTAAAATTCACTTATTTACCACAAATATCTAACAATATTAATCGTGCGAAGCAATGGTTTGCAAATGCCATTAAAAAACATGATTATAAAGGTAAATACAACTACTGCTATTGTACCAAAAGCTCGCATTTTAAACATGTTTTAAACGAAGCTTTAAAGAACGATATTCATATTGAAACCTCATCTGCTTTTGATATTGATATTGTTGAAAACTTAAAAAGCGAAGACAAAATCACGAACGACACCTTTATTATATGCAATGGCTTTAAACGGGCGCAATACGTCACTAATATTGCTCGATTAATTAATAACGGGCATAAAAACGCCATTCCTATTATTGATAATTACGAAGAAATTGAACTCCTTTCAAACGAGATTAAAGGCCAATTTAATATTGGCATCCGTATTGCTTCAGAAGAAGAACCCAAGTTCGAATTCTACACCTCGCGATTAGGGATTGGGTATAAAAATATTGTGCCGTTTTATAAAAATCAAATTCAAAACAATAAAAAAGTAGAACTTAAAATGCTTCACTTTTTTATTAATACCGGCATTCGCGATAATGCCTATTATTGGAACGAACTTTTAAAGTGTTTAAAGGTATATACCAGTTTAAAGAAAATTTGCCCGAGCCTAGACAGCTTGAATATTGGCGGGGGTTTTCCTATAAAAAACTCTTTAGTATTCGATTTTGATTATGAGTATTTAGTTGATGAAATTGTAAACCAAATTAAACTCACCTGTGAAGAAGAAGGTGTAGAAGTGCCCAATATTTTTACCGAATTTGGAAGTTTTACCGTAGGAGAAAGCGGCGGCGCTATTTACGAAGTGCTGTACCAAAAACAACAAAACGATCGTGAAAAATGGAACATGATTAACTCGTCTTTTATTACCACCTTACCAGATACTTGGGCCATAAACAAGCGTTTTATAATGTTACCAATAAATCGCTGGGATCAAAGTTACGAGCGTGTTTTACTTGGCGGCTTAACGTGCGACAGTGACGACTATTACAATAGCGAACAACATATTAATGCCATTTATTTACCAAAATACAACAAACAAAAACCGTTGTACATTGGCTTTTTTAACACCGGCGCCTACCAAGAAACTATTGGCGGTTTTGGTGGTTTACAACACTGTTTAATCCCAACGCCGAAACACATTTTAATTGATAAAGATGCCGACGGAAATATTTCGACAGCCGTATTTGCCGAACAACAAAAAAGTGAAGATTTACTTAAAATTTTAGGCTATTAAATACCTACCAATAAAATTAATAACTTAAATTAGTCATTACACATTTTAGTAGACAAAAAATGGAAACAAAAACTTACGCTGGAATTCCAGAAGAATTTGCAAAAAAGGAAACCGCAAAAATTGTATTAATTCCGGTACCTTATGACGGTACAAGCACATGGCAAAAAGGTGCAGATAAAGGTCCAGAAGCTTTTTTAAATGCTTCAGAAAACATGGAACTTTACGATATTGAAACCGACACCGAAGTGTACAAACAAGGTGTGTATTTAGCCGATGCCGTTACAGAAAACAGTACGCCAGAAGCTATGGTAGAAGCGGTACACAAAACCGTAAAAAAATATATTAAAAAAAATAAATTTGTCACCATTTTTGGAGGCGAACATTCCATCTCAATTGGCACTATTCGCGCCTTTAATGAAATGTATCC